>NZ_JBIAIV010000020.1:0-132980 GCF_042871645.1 Streptomyces sp. NPDC005774
CAGTTGCGCTCGCGTCATGCACTACGGACTACCTGATCCGCCCCCGATGAGGGGACGGAACTCGCAGATTGATCGCAACCGGATACAGGCCCTAGTCGGCGTCTGTGACTGTGGCAGCGCAGGCCCGAAGAATCGGGAAGCCACCGGCCCACCGGCGGGCAGCTGTGTGCCCGCCACGCTCGGGCGCTCTCTCAGTGACCGGTGAGCATGCCTTCCCGCAGCCGGGCGAGAGTGCGCGACAGCAGCCGGGAGACGTGCATCTGGGAGACGCCCAGGCGTTCGCCGATCTGGGCCTGAGTGAGTTCTTCCACGAACCTCATGTGGATGATCTGCCGGCCCCGCTCATCGAGTTCCGCAATGAGCGGGGCCAGGGCATGGAAGTCCTCCACCAGCTCCAGAGCCTGGTCCTGGGTACCGATGAAGTCCTGCAGCGCGGCTTCGCCGTCCTCGCTACCGCTGATGGTGGCGTCCAGGGAGGAGCAGTTGTAGCCGTTCGCGGCGAGGCGGGCCTCCCGCACCTCTTCCTCGGGCAGGCTCATCAGCTCCGACAGTTCCTTCACCGTCGGGGTGCGGCCCAGGCGGCTGCGGAGTTCCTCGGTGGCGCGCGCGAGCTGGACGCGGGCTTCCTGGAGTCGGCGCGGAACGTGGACGGCCCAGGTGGTGTCGCGGAAGAACCGCTTCATCTCGCCGACGATGTAGGGGATGGCGAAGGAGGTGAACTCTGCCTCCCGGGAGAGGTCGAACCGGTCGATCGCCTTGATCAGACCGATCATGCCGACCTGGACGATGTCCTCCCTCTCCTCCGGCCCGCGGCTGCGGAAGCGACCGGCCGCGAAGCGGACCAGGGACATGTTCATCTCGATCAGCGTGTTCCGCGCGTAGCTGTACTCCGGCGTGCCCTCCTCAAGCACCGCCAGCTGGTCGAAGAACAGTTTGGACAGCTCGCGGGCGTCCTTCGGCGCCACCTGAGAAGGGTCGGCAACCTCCGGCAACCCGTGTGCCTGCGTGTCCGTTGCCGCCACGTCAATGAGCACCATGACATATCCCTCCCGCCATCGAAGCCAACCGCGCTGCCAGCCGAATGCAGCCGACGCCGCCACGCGGATACCCCCTCGTCTTGCATCCATACCTGCACTCGCACGAACGAAGGAGGGAGGGAGCACGCTTCTCGAGTGGCTCGGCGCCCAAGAGGATGCTTCAGGGACACCCCGGTCCTGAAGCACGACGGAACGGCATCACGGCCGCCGGGCCCACTGAGCAGGGGACCGAACTCGCCTCGGGTCCTGCCCATGACCTGTTCGGCGACGAGCCGAGCCTCGCCGGCGGCGTCCATCGGCTGGTAGGCGAAGGTGTGCAGGTCGTCGTCGTGCGCGGAGGGATCGCAAGGCGGCTGGTCTTCTCCCGGCCGGCGCCGCCTGCGAACGTCAAGGTCAGGGTCGGCGCCCGCGCGGCCTGGTCACAGCGGCGCAGCAGCGATCCGAGCCGGACGACCAAGTCTCGCTTGGTGACCCGGACGATGACGCCGTCAAGGATGTAGTGGGCAAAGCGGTGTCGTCCGGCGGGCCGCTGCGGCTCATGGCTGCGGGCCCGGCCCGGTGTCGGCCTGTCTGCGACGTTTGCCGTGCCAGTCCAGTATCAGGACCGTGGCGTCGTCCTTGAGGCTGCCATGGCAGGCATCAAGCACCGCGGCCGTCAGGCTCCGGACGGCTTCTCTTGGATGCAGCGCGCGGGTGGCGTGAACGACCGAGGCCAGGTCGACGGCCGCGGCACCGCGCTCCTGCATTCCGTCGGTGAGCAGGATCAGGCGGTCTCCGGGCTGCAGGTGCAGTTCCTGGAGACGGTAGGAGGTGGGCGCCGCCACACCGAAGGGCAGGTTGACGGCGAGTCTGACCTCTTCGACGGTGCCGTCGCGCAGCCGCAGTGGCCAGGGATGGCCGGCGTTGACCAGTTCGCAGAGGCCTGTTTCGAGGTCGACGCACAGCAACTGTCCGGTGGCCAGGCCGCGGTTGTGGCTCAGCAAAGCCTGGTGGGCGTGGTGGGCCCGTTTAAGGGCGTCACAGCCGCTACGGCGTGCCCGCCGCAGTGCGCCGACCAGCAGGGTGGCCAGCAGAGCGGAGTTCGTGTCGTGGCCCATGGCGTCGGTGATGGACAGGTGCAGGGTGCCTCGGTCGAGCGTGTAGTCGTAGGTGTCGCCACCGATGTCGTCGGCAGGGACCAGCCCGGCGGCGAGGGTGAACTGGTCCGCCTCGCAGCAGGGGGCCGAGGGAAGCAGCTGGTGCTGGATCTCCGCGGCCAGGCTGGTCTCGGTGGTGCGCCGGCCCAAGTGGTACAGATCGGTGAAGCGGCGGTCCGTGACGATGACGTAGGCCAGCGCATGTGCCGCCTCGCGCACTTGTCGGAGCACGGTGTCGTCGGCGGACTGCAGGGTCACCTCCAGGACGCCGATGCAGTCACCGCGGTTGGTGACCGGCGTGATGACGCGCCGTCCGCCCTGGCCGTCCGGTTCCACATACTGGTGCTGGCTCTTCAGAACACTGTCTTAGACGCTGCCCTGCAGGTCGATCGGCTCGGCATGGTCCGCGACATCACCGTCGGCCGCGGCGAGCCGTACCAGCCGCTGACCGATGAGGTCGACGAACAGGAAGGACACCTGCTCCGCACCGAATCGCTTTTGCAGGTCGTGTGCCACCACGTCCACGGACTCACCGGGCGGCGCCGCCTCCGCAGCGGCCAGCAACTCGCCCAGTTCCAGATCTCCACCGTCCACAGCAACCTCCCATCGACTGCCACAACTTTTTCCCCAAGTTTTCGCAACCTCACCTGATGCGTCCGTCTTGCCTGGTCAGGACAGTGAGTCAGGCCGGTGCGGGCAGGTCCCGGGTCCACCGGGTGGCGTCCGCGGGCGACCGGACGGCAGTGCGTCGGCAGCCGAGGGATACGGAGGAGGCAGCATGTCGACACACGGTGAGCGGTCCGGAGCGGGCCGGTGCCGCTTGGATGCGCGGTGGTTGCCGGACCGCCGCCGTCTTCGTCTGCCGCCGTGATCCCTTGCCCGTCACCCCGCAGGCGCTTCAACAAGCGGCTCGACCTGCTCTCCGGCCGACCGTGCGGGAGGGCGGGTGTACGACGGTCAGCGCGCTGCTCACGCTTCCGGTGTGCCCCGGCCAGGCCCGCCCGGCGAGTCCGCTGTCTGTCGTCGGGGCGTGTCGCCGGAAGAGGAGAAGCGGCACATCGCACCGGGGCCGGGCCGTGCCTGGTTCGCCGGGGCGCGGGCCGTGCAGGGCGCAGCCGCCGGGCCACCGCGACAGCTCGGTGGACAGGGCAGCACCGTCGTCGGCTTCGTCCGACCGCCAACCCGTGACGTCCGGGAGCAGAGCGTCAAGGGTTCGTCGCCCGCGCGATCTACCACCACCTGCTTCACATGTCCCACCGCCGAATCGCTCCCACAGACCGCTTGCCGATCCGTAGGAGCTTCACCGGCCACCCGTCTTCCCCACCTCAGCCGGCCGCGAACTCCGGCTCCCACGGCCGTGGCCCCACACCGTCCTGCCAGCGCAGGAGTTCTTGACCGTCCATGCAGACGATGCCGCACTGTTCGGCGTACTCGATCGCGGGAGCGGTGAAGTCGCTGGTGGTGACCACGACGGCGACATCGGCCTCGTGAACGGTGAAACACGTGCCGCCGAACCGCTGCATGTCCTGGGAACCGACCCGGTTGGCGTCGCAGTACCGCTTGCACTGAATGACGACCAGGCGCCCGTCCGGCGTCCTCGCCACGACGTCGGCGCCCAGATCACCGGCTCCGCCCACGGCGTCCACGTCGAGGCAGCCGTCGCGTCGGCACAGTCCGGCTATCGCCTGCTCGAACTCGGCGGGATCCAGCGCCTCGTAGGAGATCTCCTCAGCGTTCGCGAACACGTCGTTCACGGACTCCGGGAGAGGGGCGGTCCGTTCCACGTCGAGGCGACCGCCGCAGGGATCGGTCCGTGCTGCCACGGGGCCGCCGGCAGGAGTCGGTGGAGCGGTGTCGAGGACTTCGACCGCCGTCTCCGTGGCCTCGTCCAGGGCTTCCGCGGCGTGGCGTGCGAGCCTCGCTGCCGATAGCCGGCGCCCTCTACGGCAGCCGGCCACGACACCGCCGACGCCCACGAGGACGAGTGCGACGGCCCAGGCAGGATGGTGCTCGACGACGGCCGTCGCGGTACGGACGGCCGTGCCCACCAATATCAGGATGACGGCGAGAAGAACGAAGTACAGGGCCGTCGCCCGGAGTTCGAACCGGCGGGAGCGGCGCCCGGAACGCGAAGCACGTGCGGGTACGGCCATGGTGATGTTTCCTCCCCGAGGACGTCAACAAAGATCAAGAGGCGTCTGCCCCGGTACGGGAGGTTCTATCGAGCCAGTGAGATCACCCGTGTCTCCGTGCTTCCACACCGTCGACGAGGCTTACGCCGCTGGATCTGACCGCCGACGAACGCTCGGTGTTGGAGGGTTGGGTGCGGCAGCGCAGGTCCGCGCAGGACATGGCGATGCAGGCCCAGGGGATCCTGGCCTGCGACGAGGTCGGGGAGGACGGCTTTCCCGTGTCGACGGGTGTGGTGATGGAGCGGGTCGGGGCGTCCCGTGACACCGCCTCGAAGTGGCGTAAGCGGTTCCTGTCGGGCCGTCTCGACGGGCCGCCGGACGAGCCGCGACCGGGGCCGGCCCGCACGGTGCTGGACGAGCAGGTCGCCGATCCGATCGCCCGGACCCTGGAGACGAAGCCGGAGAACGCACCCACCGGTCGGCCCGCAGGTCTTGCACCTGTATTTCCCCGCAGGAAGCGGGACGTCTTTCCTTGGACGACCGACGCACAGGCGACGGCAGCGCCGAAACGGCTTGTGCCTTCAAGATCGAGCTTGCGCGCAGGCCGCCGGAACGCACACCCGGACCGCCCCCCACGCACCCACCCGGTCGGTCGGCCGGAGCAACAGCGCCAACCGCGGAGCCCGGACATGCGCAAAGTCTCCTTGCACACCGCCCCGGAGACGTCATCTCTCCCCCGCTCCCCTCCTTCCTGTCCCGAAGGAGACGGTCTGCCGGCGTTTCACGGTCTTTACGCGAGGAAAGGAGTGGCGGAGCGGGCCCGCTCCCACATGCCGGGCAGCTGTTCCTCGGGACGCTGCTGCTCACCGTGCAGGGCGTTGAGGATCACCAGGCATCCGGTCAGGGCCGGCACGGCCCACTGCGCATAGGCCAGCTGCCGCCGGGCCTTGTCGACGTCGATGGGATGCTGCCGCGCCTTCTCGACGTCCTGCGGGTCCGATGAGGAGGCCAGCTCGATCTTCTTGCCCAGGACGCGGGTGTAAGCGGTGGCGGCCAGAGCCCCGGCGGTGACAACGGTCTTGGCCGTGGTGGAGGAGGCCACGCCCTTCTGCAGGGCGACCCGGTGGGTGTTCACCGCGAGCAGCCCGCCGCCGCCGAACAGGTGCGCGCCGATGGCAGCGGCGTTGACCGGCGTCCACTTCGCCCAGCCTGATGAGGCGATCCGTGCCTTGGCCTGCCCCGTTCCGCCTTCCTCCCTGGCCGCGCCGTTCAGGCCGACCGCGCCCATGAGTGAGCCGCCGAACCAGGCGGCCAGGCCCAGATCGTGCAGGCTGCGGATCCAGGTGTTGCGTTCGGACACGAGAGCGCTCCTTCGAAAGGCGGTGAGCCGACAGGAATGCCGAGCACTCCTTCACCCTCACCCAGCACTGCTCCAGCTGCCATTGCTGCTGACCCGGGCGGGTGCTCCCTTGCGCATCGCAGCTCATCAGACGGAGTCGTGTGCAGGCACAGATCCGGACGACCTCTTTGCTGCCACAGGGGCGAACACCCCGGACGAAGACAGTGAACTTTTTCCAACCTGCTGGGTGGGCAGCCCCGTTGAGTGACAGACGGGCGTGATCTCAAGCGGGTACGTCGCTACCACGCGGACTACGGAGTTGGACCAGCGGGTCCACCGTCGTCCTCGATGGACCCGCTGACTCAGCTGGGGCGGGACGAGGCCCGAGGGACACCACGTGACTGGCCCCCGAGGCCCGAGTCGTGTCCGGGGGCCGGCCAGGAGGGGTCGGTACCCCATGGGGTGGCTTCGGCGTCGGTCAGGAGAAGCACTTGCGTCCGGTGGGCGGTGCCGTCCTGGAGGAGGTGGACGTGAGCGGGGTGTGCGCGGCCCTTCAAGGAGAGCGAGTCATCGAGACGAGCCGGTCCCGGGTGTCGGCGGTGCACCGGGCGAGGACGACGGGGCGAAGCAACCAGGCCCGAATTAACCAACAGCATTCTCCCAGCGCCGGATCGTCCGGCTCAGCGTCCGTCGCCGTCGGGGCGGTCGCAGTTCTTGACCGCCCGCTCGATCTTGTACGCGATGCCGATGAAGGCCTCGATCTCTTCCGCCGTCAGGTCTCGCACCGAGGCCTCCTCCAGGGTCCGCCACATGGCCGCAATCGGCTTCTTCATGGCGCGTCCCTTGTCGGTGAGGTGGACGACCATCACCCGCCGGTCGTGCTGGGCCGGTTCCCGGGTGAGCAGGCCCGCCTCCTGCATGCGGCGCAGCGACTTGGAGACGGTGGAGTGGTCCAGGCCGACACTTTCGAGGAGTTCGGACTGGGTCTGGCCGTCCTTGTCGAGCAGCTGCATCAGCAGCAGTTCCTGTCCGGGGTGCAACTGCATCTCCCGGAGCATGGCAGCGGCCCTGCCGCGGTGGGCGCGGGAGAGTTGGAACACCGCAAAGCTCAGTCGCCCCTCGCCGGCCGTGCCCGGGGCCTGCGGGACAGGTGGTGCGGTGTCGGTCATCGCTCCTCCTCAGACTGCAAGGGCGGGGTAGTCGGTGTATCCGACCGCGCCGCCACCATAGAAGGTGGCCGGGTCGGGGGTGTTCAGCGGTGCTCCGGAGCGTACCCGCTCGACCAGGTCGGGGTTGGCCAGCGCCAGCGCGCCGACGGTGACGACATCTGCGCGCCCGTCGGCGATGTCCTGGGCGCGGGTGGGCAGGTCGGCTCCGGCCCGGTTGAGGACCAGGACGGTCGGCCACAGCCCGCGCAGGGTGTCCAGCAGCTCCTCGTCGCCGACGTGGGCGACGTGCAGGTAGGCGAGGTTCAGCGGGACGAGGGCGCGGACGAGGGCCGGGTACAGCTCGCGGGTGTCGTCCTCCTCGATGTCGTTGAACGGGTTGCCGGGGGAGATCCGGAATCCGGTGCGGCCGGCGCCGATCTCCTGCACCACCGCGGCGGCCACCTCCACCGCGAAGCGGATGCGGCCCTCGACGGAGCCGCCGTAGCGGTCCGTGCGACGGTTCGCGTTGGTGGACAGGAACTGGTGCGCGAGATAGCCGTTGGCACCGTGGATCTCGACGCCGTCGGCACCGGCCGCCACAGCGGCTGCGGCGGCGCGCCGGAAGTCCTCCGCCGTCGCGGCCACCTCGCCGGTGGACAGTGCCCGCGGCTCCGGCATCCCCAACGGCCCGGAGGCGGTGAACATCGCGCCCGCCGGCCGGACCGCGGACGGGGCCACCGGCTGCCGGCCGTGCGGGGTGTTGTCGGGGTGGGCGATCCGACCCGTGTGCATCAACTGGATGACGATCCGTCCGCCGGCCGCGTGGACGGCGTCGGTGACCTTGCGCCAGCCGGCGATCTGCTCCTCGGAGTGGATGCCGGGGGTCAGCAGATAGCCCTGCCCGTCGGCGGAGGGCTGGGTGCCCTCGGTGACGATGAGGGCGTGCGAGGCGCGCTGGGCGTAGTACTCGGCGTTCAGCTCGGTGGGGACGCCTTCCGGAGTTGAGCGGTCCCACGTCATCGGAGCCATGGCCAGCCGGTGCGGCAGGGGGATGTCGCCGATGGCGGCCGGCGTCCACAGGACGTCCAGTGAGGTGTGGGGCATTGCGGTTCCCCTAAAGGGGCGGCCCGACCTGGGAAGGCCGGGCTCGGGTGGGTTTCAAGCGACGGTGAGGACGAGCTTGCCGTGGCCGGCGTCGCCGGCCTGCTGAGCCTCGGCGGCCTTGCGAGCGGGTAGGTGGCGCGGACCGTGGTGACCAGCTCACCGGCGGCGGCCTGCCGGGCGAGTTCGGCCGGCCGGGTGGCCGACTTGTGCTGAGGGCCCTCGGCGAAGACGACGCCCAGCTCCTGGGCGCGGAAGTCGGCGGTGGTGACAATCCGGTTGGTGCCGCCGCGCAGGGTGAGGGAGCCCTCGAGCGCACCCTTGCCGACTGCGTCGAACACTGCGTCCACCCCGTCGGGATCGCGGTCTCGGTCTCGGTCTCGTGCAGGATCTCGGTGCCGCCGAACCGGTCGAAAACGATGGCCTTCATGACAACTCCTTGATCACCTCACGACCACCGCACCATTTAAGTGGCTGGCCACATAAAAATAGCACCCTTTAGGTGGCTAGCCAAGTACCTGGGTCCGATCCGCTGCCGACACAGTCCGCACCGAACCCGGAACCACCGAGAGGCAACTGCCTGAGAGCATCTCCTTCGGCTACGCCGACGGGGCCGCGCCGATAAACCACGTCACGACCGAGCGGGCCGCACTCGAAGATGCAGCGAGTCCTCCAGAGAACGACCGCATTCACAACGAGACCCGGCGAGCCCAACTGATCTTCCAGCCCGTCCCGGTACGCCTGGACGTCGGTCACGCTGATGACTCGCCGTCCGACCCGGCCGCTGAAGAAGCGGTCCGCGCGGGTGCCTTCCCCGCAGGTTCCGTCCGTGCCGGTGCGGATCCGGACTCACTCTCGCGGCATCCGTCCGGCCCTGGGTGCGAAGTAGTCAGGTCAAGCCGACCAGTTGGGCACTGTCGAGCCAAGGCGCGTCTCGGGCATCGTCGTTGCGCGCAAGCTCGGAGGGCGGGGTCCAGATGTGCTTGTCGTTGACGACTCGGCCGTAGTACTGGCCGGCCGGAGGGATGATCTTCCCCGGAGCGACATCGGCCAGAGCGGTACCGACAGCGTCACGGGTGTTGAAACGGGGATGCATTCGGGCGCCGCTACTGAGCAGTCGCCCCAGCAGGCGCAGCGGGGGCGGGGTGTCGCGCAGGAGCCCGGTGCCGGGTTGTGGGGCCGGGGTCGAACGCGACCACGCGCCAGTCGCCGTCGAGCGCCTCGGGGCGGGCAGTCAGTGCGCGGGCGGTCAGGACGTTGCACAGTTTGGACGATACGCATGTGCGGCCACCGACGGCCCGCGGTTCGGTGTCGCACTGTGGGTCGTTCTCGGGGTGGGCCAGCAGGAGGTCAGTCCGCGTACACGACGATCAGGCACAGAGCCACGAACGGCACGACGGAGGAGCCGAGCAGCGCCAGCACTGCCGGGACCGCCGCCGTCAGCCGCTCCCTGCCCTTGCGCCGGCCCGAGCGGAACACCACGCGGGCCAGGAGGAGCGGCAGCGCCAGCAGGACCAGGAAGATCGCCGGAGCCGAGAGCCTGCTGAACACGGTGGTGCCGGTGTCGGTGACCAGGTGCCGGACGGTTATACCGAAGACGACTGCCGGGCCGGCCAGCAGGACGAACGAGAGGACCGACGCCACGGCGACGGTCAGTCCTTCGGTCAGCCGCTCGGCACGCGCACGCTTCCGGCTCACTTCCGTTATCCCGCTGTCCCCCATGCCCATCCCCAGGTGCCGCAGTTCGGTGTCGCCAGCGCTCCGGTCGAGCCGCTCAGCCTGTGGCCGGCAGGACGACAATGCCCGGGCCCCATGATCGTGGACACGATGATCTCACGTGCCCACCGGCCCGTCGGTGCCCTGTACGCCTCCGTGCGGCTCGCGTCCGCCCGGCCGGCGCCCCGTTGTCCGGTCGGCCTCGCATCCGCTGGGCAACGCGCGCCGTCCCGCCCGGCGCTACACCGTCACACACTTCGTTCAACGTCACTCGCTGAAGTAGGCCTCCTTGAGTCCTTCGACGGTGATCTCCTCCAGGCGCCGGTCAGTGGCGCCTTGCTGCTGGGCGTCGAAGAGACGGGCAGTGTACTGCGGCGGGAGAGCGACGGTCAGGTGCCGGATGCGGTCCTGGTCCGTCGACCCGATCGACGCGGTACAGCCGAGCCGGGCGCGGGTGTCGATAACGATGCCGCCCGTCGTGGCCGCCTTCTGCCGGGCCTTGGCCCGCACCTGTGGCTGCCACCGCCTCTTCACCTCGCGCTCCGGACCCGCGGCGAGGTCGGGGCGGGGCTTCTTGCTCTGGTCCTTCACATACCGCTCGACAGTGCGCTGGAAGATCCGCAGCATCTGGGCGACCGCCTCGGTGCCCTTGAGCTGCTTGGCCAGGTACCGCATCTGCGGGCCGGCGCTCTTGGACGCCGGACAGGTGAAGGCCTTCTGCACCACGGCGTCCAGGCCGCCCCCGAACAGGGTCATCGCCCTCTCCTGCTCTCCGTTCATGTCGGACCGCCCCGTTCTCCCGAACAGTGCCGTGTTCCGGTGTGCGGGACACGTGCGGGACACGTGCGGGAAGGTAGTTGTCTCGGGTCCTGGGCGCCAGGACTCCGTTTTCCGCCGTCAAGGACGGCCGGGGATGGATGACGCCGGCGGGCCCGGAGGGGAACGAGTTCCGCGTCGAGCGCGGCGCCACCGACCGTACGGCCTGACGGCTCAGCAGCCGCCGGGCCCCGGATCCCCACTCCGCAGCCGGTCCTTGCCGACCGGAAAGAGCGGAGTCCAGGGCAGTGCCGTGCGCCAGTTGTCGCCGCCGCGCATCCAGTCCCCGATGACCTTGGCCACCGGCTCGGGCCCGACGATGTCCCCCTGCCACGGCACATGCGCCTCGAAGTGCAGGTGGTCACCGCCCTCGCGGTACTCGACCTGGTAGCTGAAGTCGTCGTTCAGGTAGACCTGCATGAAGTGCTGGTCCACCGGTTCCCTGCCGGTCCGCTCGACGATCACGAACGGGTGCGACAGATTCATGTCGGCGAGCAGATCGTGGACGGCCGCCTCCGACGGATCGCCGATGGACTTCCCGCCGGCTTCGATGGCCCGGATCAACGGTTTGGTCATGCAGACGACTGTAAAAGCGCGGTCCGACAATCGGGCCGCGCAGTCGGCCGGTTCCAGTGCCAGTGCCTCCTCTGCCACGCCTGGTGCTGTGGCCGGGAAGGTCCGCCGGGTTGAGTACGCTGAGCCCCGCTGCGGCGGACGAGGAGGGCGTGCGTGACGCGGAAACCGCCGATGGACGAGGCCGTGGGACTGCTTGAGGGCGAACTGGGGGTCGAGCGGCGAACGCTTGCCGACCTGGACACGGAAGCCGCCTGGCTTGCCTTCCTCCGCTTCGGTCGACGGCTGTTCGACGTCCCCGACACGACCGATGCTGATGGCCTCCTGTTCCAGTACGGGACCTACTCGTTCAACGGTCCTGTGAGGTTCACACTGGACCTCGCCCGACAGTTCGAAGTTGCCGACAGCGACGGCGATCACGACCACTATGTGCAGGTCCACTGCGAGCTTCGATACAGACCCGCACCCGCTCTGCAGGCGTTGGGAAGCTTCGACTCGTGGTTCTTCCGCGGGGGTGGGGATGAACTCGACGAGTGGGCCCAGGGGCTGGGCCGGCGAGCGGACCGGGCAACGATCCGCAGATTCAAGCCCGTCGAGATCAGGGTGTACCAGGAGCGGGTGTAGTCGCTCAGGCAGCTGCTTTGGCGTGGTGCCCGCCCCAGCGGATTCCTTTCTCGCCGCGGATGCGGGCACGCTCGCGTCGTTGGGCTGCCAGGAGATCAGGGTGGCGGACATGTCTGTTGCGCCAGTGCAGGTAGGCGTGCAGTGCCCGGGTCCGGACGGTGTGGTTGAAATGGTGCGAGTTGGCCAGGGTGGTGCGACATCGCGAGGCGGACAGCGCCGCACCGATCTGGCGCATGGTCGACGAATCACCTGCCCTGCGGAGTACGAGAAGTCGGTGAGGCCGCGCCATGCAGAGTCGCCGGCAACGGCCATAGCCGGCGATCTCGACCTGCCACAGACCACAACGGCCTGCCGGACGATCGCGAGGTTCGTGATCGACGCCTGTTCACTGGCCCGTGAGGCGGCCGATCCGGAGGCCGCGGTGGGACGAGATCTTCCGGATGATCGAGGCCGCCTGGGAGGTCACCTGTCCTTCTCTACGTGCGTGAGGAACCGTTCCTCCAGGTAGGACAGGGGCCGGTTGGGGATGAGGAGCCTCAGCATGCCTGCCGGGACGGTGGAGGCCGATCCTGGCGTGTCGCGGGCCGTGCTGCGGGGGCACCAGGCGACGGCCGGGCGGCTGGGAGGCTAGGCGGGCCTCGCGCAGCTCCTCCCACGGCGTGCAGTCCTCCACCGGGGGCAGCCCATTGGCGGCGATGTCCTCCAGCCGGCCCACACCCGCAGCCGGGTGTAGACGCCCGCCGGTTCCCGTACTTCTCCGGCAGGTGCACCCACTGCCTCCCGGTCTGGAATCTGAAGGCGATCGCGCCGATCACCTCACGGTGATCCCTTCACCGGCCACTCCGCTTTGGCGTCCGCTCCGGGAGTAACAGCTCGCTCCACGCCCCCTGCGCGTCAGTCAGCGGCACATCCGGATCAACGGCCGGCTGGTCCCAACGAAACTGCCCAGCACTTTTGCCCGGCGGCCAGGGCCTGCCTCCCGTCTCCGACCGGGATCCCTGACCTGGCTGCGGTGGTGTCGGACCGGCGAGGCCGGGCGCAAGACCCCGCGTTTCCTCTCAGCCGCGGTCAATCCGACGACGAAGCCGCGTGACGGAAGGACGTCAGCTGCTCGTGGTCAAGTCGGCGCAGCGGATCACGACACCGGGGAGGCTGCCCTCCTCGGCCAGCAGCCGGCGTTGCGTACGCGCCCCATTGCCCTGTTCGAGGAGGCGGGCGATGCCCTCGCGGACGAGATCGTCGTCGCCGTGGTCCACCAGCGCCTCGCGAACGTGCCGGTACATGGCCTGGACCGCCCTGGCCGCGGAGGTCTCGCGCATGGTCTCGGGGTGCAGGAGGGGGCCGTCGAGACCCGAGCGTCCCGCTCGCCATGAGGCCAGGCGCAGCAGACCCGTCCCGACCCTGGCCGGCGGTACGTCGTCCTGCCAGGCCCGGGCGGACGTCTCCACCAGGGCACGCGCGAGCGCGGCCAGCAGCACAGGTACAGAAGCGTCCAGGCACACATCCGCCACACGGATCTCCACGGTGGGATACGAGGCGGAGAGCCGGGCATCGAAGTAGATCATGCCCTCGTCACGGAGGACCCCCGTCTCGACCATGGCGGTGACCTGCTCGTGGTAGCGGTCGGCGGACCCGAAGATCTCGACCGGACCGGCGGACGGCCAGCGGTTCCACACCCGGCTGCGATAGCTGCCGTAGCCGGTGTCCTGCCCCTGCCAGAAAGGCGAGTTCGCGCTCATCGCCGTCAGAACCGCCAGCCACGGGCGTATACGGTCCAGGACAGCCACACCCTCCTCGTCGGAGTCCACCGACACGTGCACATGGCAGCCACAGGTCAACTGCTCCTGAGCCGTCACCCCGAACTGCTCACCCAGCCACCGATAACGGGTACCGGTACTCAGCGACGGCTCGACGGCCAACGGCGAAGTCGCCACAGCCGCCACCCTCGCGCCGGCAGTGCCCGCGTGCCGCGCCGCCTCCCTGCGGCAGCGGGCGATCTCCTCCTGGAGCCGGCCCATCTCCGTCACCGGCTCGGTCGCGAACTCCACCTGCTCCTGCTGAAGCTCCTCCTCGAACTGGTGGCCCTTCGCACCGTCCCCGCCGTGCTGCCAGGCCCCGCGGTCGGCAGCCGCGAGCGCCGCGCCGGAGACGGCGACCGGCGCACCACTGTTCGGGTCCACCAGCAGCAGTTCCTCTTCCACACCCACACTTCGCATGCCGTCGCCCCTTGTCTCCTGCTCACCGGTCCTCCGGCCCCGCCCGGATCGTGGCAGGCAGATGCCCCCGCGACGACGCATCATGCCTGGAGGAGCAGCCGGGCCCCCCGCCGGCGGCAGCGGAGCCTCGATGCATCCACCGGTGGCCCAGCACACGGAGGCAGGCTGCTGAACGGTTGCCGGGTCGGGGACATTACAGCCTGGGGCAGCCGGAAGACACTACTGCTCCGGAAGACACAAAGTGGCAGCGTCGGCCGGCCGACGACCTGTTCCGTGCGTCCGGCCACTTCTGCACCAGCGTCCTGCCGGCCCCGGTGCCGGGCCGGCCGCACGAGCCGTGAGCGGTGGCACGCCGGTGCACCCCGTTTTCGGCACCCTTCAGCCGAGTTGCTCGGCGAGTGCGACGATGATGCCCTCGGGGCCGCGAACCCAGCAGAGTCGATAGCTGTCCTCGTACTGCCCCACCTCGCCGACGAGTTCCGCACCGTGGGTGCGCAGGCGGGCAACGACATCCTCGATGCCGTCGACAGCGAACATGATGCGGCGGAGGCCCAGCCTGTTCGCCGGTGCCTTCTCCGGCTCGGTGCCGATCACTGACGGCGTGTGGAACTTCGTCAGCTCGAGCCGGCCGCGGCCGTCCGGGGTCCGGGGTCCGCACCATGGCGGCCTCGACCCGGACGTCGTCGAGCCCGACGACACGATCCCCCCGCGTCCCTAGACCGGCGTCCTGCCCTCCGGTTGCAGACCAAGTCGAAGAAAGAAGGAAATAGCGGACTCGAGGTCGTGGACAACGACACAGACATGGCCCATCCGCTGGATCGCCATGCCGGCTCTCCTTGATGTGGTGGGGCCGTGGTGGCCGCGTCCGCCCCCTGGACGGAGCCAGCAGGCCGTTTTGGACCGCAACGGCACGGCAGAATCCCGTCGCCCGCTCGGCCCTGCTACCCGGGCAGACGTCGTCTCGGCCGCCGAGCGCCGCTGACCCACGCCCAACGAGTATGACGAACTGCCCCGTGCCGCAGGGGCGCAGGGGTTTTGAGCAGTTGGCGGCAGAAGAGGACGAGGCTCCCCCACAGGGGAGACGTTTGTTCGGGCGCGAACGGTGCACACGATGAGCTAACACAGTTTTTATCCGACGAAGTGGAGACGCACATCATGGGCATCATCGCGTGGATCATCATCGGCCTGCTCGCCGGCGCCATTGCCAAGGCCCTGATGCCGGGCAAGGACCCCGGCGGCATCATCATCACCATGCTGATCGGTATTGTCGGCGGTCTGCTCGGCGGCTGGCTCGGCAAGGTGATATTCGGAGTCGACTCCATCGACGGGTTCTTCGACCTCTCCACCTGGATCGCAGCGATCATCGGATCCCTCATCCTGCTCGCCCTTTACCGCCTCGTCGTCGGCAACCGGCGCTCGCACCGTCACGCGTGAACCGCTGACTGCACAGCCCTCGAACAACTGCCTGGGGCCCGGCACCGCCGGGCCCTTTCGCATTTCCGCGTTTCCTCCCGAGCCATCTGCCGCTGGGCCGGGCTCTGCCGCGCACCCCGGCGTGCCGCTGCTCGACGAGGTCGCCGCGCAGGTCGGCGGGCTGCCTGTCCCCCTACAAGCAAAGGCTCCACGCCGACCGGCCCAGATGGAAGCGCCAGTTGAAACAGGCTCCGGCCCGGGTGCGATGGGCATCCGAACGCGACCCGCGCCTTCGGCCGGCCGGCCATCAGCGACAGACGCACAGCGGGCATGCGGGGGTCGAGCCGTGCCGGATCGAGGCCGGGACGTGACAAGGCCGGGCATCGCTCGCCGAATCGAAGCTGCGGGAAGACGCGCTCCCACTCCGCATCGAAGAACGTCAGGTCTCCCCGAGTGCGGGCGGCCGCCGGAAAATCCGTTGCGGCCCGTGCTCCTTCCCCGGACCCTTGGTGGTCATGCACTGCTCCCTGCGACCTGCCGCGCTCACGGACGCGCCCGCCATCACCGAACTGCTCAACACGGTCGACGAGATCGAGATCGGCCGGCCCGAGACTGACCTGCACACCGTCCAGGCCGACCTGAAACACCCCGGGACCGATCTGGAGCGCGACTCGTGGCTCATGTGGGACGGGGACGCGCTGGTGGCCTACGGGCTGCTGTGGGACGAGTCCGGCGGCGACCGCATCGACATCGACCACTACGTGCTGCCCGACCATCAGCGGCCCGGTGCGCACCTGCTGGAGGCGATGGAGGCCAGGGCGCTGGAGAAGGCACGGGAGAACGGCGCAGGGCGAGCCGTGGTCCACCTCCACCTCAACGTGACGCCCACCCTCGACACACAGTTGCTCCTGAGGCGGGGCTGGCAGGTCGTACGGCGATATCACGTGAAGCGCCGCACGCTGGATCCCGCACGGGACGTGGTGCCCGAGGTACCCGCCGGCGTGCGGATACGGAACTGCGGTGCCGAGGAGGACCGGGTCCGCGTTCACGCTCTCCACCAGGCTTCCTTCGCCGAGCACTTCGACTTCCAGCCGCGCCCGTACGACCAGTGGCTGCACGACATCGACGCCGACGCGCTGGACTGGTCCCTGGTGTGGATCGTCTCCACCGACGAACTGGGGGACGCCGGGTTCCTGCTGGCGCGCGACGACCGGGAGGCCATGGGGTGGATCCCCGGCCTCGGCGTCCTGACCGGGGCCCGCGGTCTGGGCCTCGGCGGTTTCCTGCTCCGGTACGCCTTCGCGGCCTTCGCGGCACGGGGCCGGGACACCATCGGGCTCGGCGTGGACACCGCGAACGCCACCGGGGCTCCCCGGCTGTACGACCGCCACGGGATGACGACCCATTTCGCCGTCGACACCTGGGAAACCGTCCTGAGCTGAGTCCGCCCGCCGACCCCGCACCCCGCACCCGTCGGATCTACGGGCCGTCGGTCAGAACTCCCACATGGCCGTGTTGTCCGCGAACACGAACGCAACCGGCAGTGTGCTCTCCCTGCCGGCCGGCGGATGGACCCGTCGCTCCGGACCGACAACAGTGCGCCCGGGCCGCAGTTGACCCGGGGCGTGGTCGATCGGGTGATCGGTATGGTCGAGATGACCGACGGGTGCGACTCGTCGACCTTGTTCCTCCTGGGTGTGCGGCGTCGAAGCTCCAGCCTCTGAAGGGCTGACGCACCGTTCGAGATGGATCTCGGTGAACGCTGCGACCTTGGCGCGCAGAGCCCAGGGGGCGAAGGGCCTGCTGATGCAGTCGACGTGCTTTCGCGAGCCCTCGGGACCGTCCCGGCACCGCACGGCGCTGCCGTCGCGAGGGAACCGGGTGGACCGCGCCACCATCCTCACCTACGAGTCCATGGGAGGGTTCGAGCAAGTGAGTACAGACGCGGACATCATCAGGCCACTGCCGGAGTCGCTCCGGGAACATGCCCGGCGCCTCGGGGAGAAGGTCGCCTTCCAGGACCGCCGTACGCGACGGACCTACCGGGACCTGGAGCGGAGGACCGGGCGGCTGGCCGGCCACTTGGCGGGGCTCGGCCTGGCGCGGGGAGAGCGGGTGGCCCTCCTGCTCGGCAACCGCGTCGAGGCGGTCGAGAGCTTACTCGCCGTCACCCGGGCGAGCGGAGTGGGCGTACCCCTGGATCCCGGGAGCTCGGGGGCGGAGCTGGCCCGTCTGCTGGACGACTGCGGTGCGCGTGTGCTCATCACCGATGAGGTCCGACTGACGCATCATCAAGAACTGCTGTCCCGCCCCGGACTGATCGTGGTGACGGCCGAGGGCGGTGAGGAGGACGGGGACACTCCGTCGTTCGGGGGCTCCGGCACGTTGACGGACGAGTCCGTGGCCGCGGGCGGTGCTCTGCCCTACGAAGAGCTGGCGGGTACGGAGCCCGGGGTTCCCGCCCGGGACGATCTCGGGCTGGACGAGGTGGCGTGGCTGCTCTACACCTCCGGGTCCTCCGGCACCCCCAAGGGGGTCCTGTCCACCCAGCGCAACCGCCTCTCGCCGGTCGCGGCGGGCCTCGTCGGCATCCTTGGCATGTCCGAACAGGACCGGGTGCTCTGGCCGTTGCCCCTCCACCATGCCATGAGCCAGGTGGTCTGCGTCCTCGGGGTGACCGCGACCGGGGCCGGCGCCACTCTCCCGTCCCGGTTCTCGGTGGCGGAGGTGCTCGGTGAGCTGCGCCGTACGGACGCCCCTTATACCCTCCTCGGCGGGGTGCCGACGACGTATTCGGCGCTGCTCGACGCGGTCCGGCGCGAGGAGGGTGACAAAGCCGGCGGCGGCCTCGGAACATCCGCGCTGCGGGGCTGTGTCAGCGCAGGTGCTTCGGTGGGGCCCGCGTTCCGGAATTCCTTCGAGGCGATCTGTCGCACCCCCTATCTGGAGCACTACGGCAGCACCGAGGCGGGCCCTGTCACCATGGCGGCACCGGGCGACACGGCGAAGGCCGGGTCGTGCGGCCGGGCGCTGCCCGGTACCCGGGTCCGGGTCGGCGGTGGCGCGGACGGACGGGACGCCGGCGAGGGCGAGTTGTGGGTGAGCGGACCCGGCGTCATGGCCGGCTACCACGGCAGGCCGGAGGCCACCGCCGAGGTGCTGCGCGAGGGCTGGTTCCGCACCGGCGACCTGGCCAGGATCGAGGCCTCCGGGGACATCGTGATCACCGGCCGGGTGAGTGAGCTGATCATCCGGGGCGGGGCGAACATCCATCCGTCGGAGGTGGAGGCGGTGCTGCGGAGGCTGCCCGGGGTGGCGGACGCCGCCGTGGCCGGACGCCCGCATCCCGTCTTCGGTGAGGTGCCGGTCGGCTATCTGGTTCCCGAGCCGGGCGGCGGTGTGCTGGACAGGGGGTCGGTCCTCGCCGCCTGTCGTGCGGAACTGTCCGCTTTCAAGGTGCCCGTCGAGTTGTACGAGGTGCAACGCATTCCCCGTACCGCCTCCGGAAAGGTCCTGCGGCATGCCCTCGCCGACGGACCCACGCGAACGCTCGGCACGCCGGCGGCCGGGGGTCCGGCGGACGACCTGCTGGCCCTGGTGCGGAGTGAGGCGGCGGCCGTGCTCGGCCGTACGGCGGAGGCGGTGGAGCCCACAACGGCGCTCCGGGACCTGGGCATGGACTCGCTGACGGCGACCGTGCTGCGGGAGCGGTTGTCGGCGGCGACCGGCCTCTCGCTCTCCGAGGCCGTCGCCTTCGACTTCCCCACGGCCGCCGCGCTCGCCGCCCACCTCCGCTCGCGGAGCGCCGCGAGTGCCGGTGCCGCCGCACCGTCCGGCGCCGGGATCGCGCCCCGTGGCGTGGCCCGGCCGGACGACGACCCCGTGGTGATCGTGGGGATGGCCTGCCGCTATCCCGGAGGCGTGGCCTCCCCCGAGGAGTTGTGGCGGCTGGTGGCCGACGGGAGGGACGCCATCGGCCCGTTCCCCACGGACCGGGGCTGGGACACGGAGGCGCTGTACGACCCGGACCCGGGTCGGTCCGGCCGGACGTATGTGCGTGAGGGCGGCTTCCTCACCGACGTGGACCGCTTCGACCCCGGCTTCTTCGGCATCTCCCCCCGCGAGGCCCAGGCCATGGACCCGCAGCACCGGCTGCTGCTCGAAGTGGCGTGGGAGGCCTTCGAGCGCGCCGGCCTTGTTCCCCACGCCCTGCGCGGCTCGCCGACCGGGGTGTACGTCGGGCTGATGTACAGCGACTACGCCGGCCGCCTCACGGAGGTGCCCGAACATGTCGAGGGCTACCTCGGCCTCGGCAGCGCCGGAAGTGTCGCCTCGGGCCGTATCGCCTACACCTTCGGCCTGGAGGGCCCGGCCATCACGGTGGACACGGCGTGTTCCTCCTCCCTGGTGGCCCTGCACCTGGCGGCCCAGGCGCTGCGCCGGGGCGAGTGTTCCTTCGCGCTGGCCGGCGGGGCCACGGTGATGTCGGGGCCCGCGTCGTTCGTGGAGTTCAGCCGCCAGCGGGCGCTGGCCCCGGACGGCCGCTGCAAGGCGTTCGGCGCGTCCGCCGACGGCACGGGGTGGGCCGAGGGCGCCGGAATGCTGTTGCTGAGCCGGTTGTCCGAGGCGCGCCGTGCCGGGCTTCCGGTGCTGGCCGTGGTGCGCGGCTCGGCGGTGAACCAGGACGGGGCGAGCAACGGGCTGACGGCGCCGCACGGGCCGGCGCAGCAACGGGTGATCCGGCAGGCCCTCGCGGACGCGGAACTGACTCCGGGGGACATCGACGCGGTGGAGGCGCACGGCACCGGCACCCGGCTGGGCGATGTCATCGAGGCGGAGGCGTTTCTGGCGACGTACGGGCGAGCGACGCGTGAGCGTCCGCTCCGGCTGGGCTCGGTGAAGTCGAACATCGGTCACACCCAGGCCGCCGCCGGGGTGGCGGGCGTGATCAAGACGGTGCAGGCGATGGCGCACGGCGTGTTGCCGCGTACGCTGCACGCCGACGAACCGAGTCGCCGGGTCGACTGGTCGTCGGGGCGGATGACGCTGTTGAACCGGTCGGTGGAGTGGCCGGGAACGGGCCGCCCGCGCCGGGCGGGGGTGTCCTCCTTCGGCATCAGCGGCACCAACGCCCATGTGGTGCTCGAGGAGGCCCCGGCGAGCCGGAACACTCCGCCGCCGGTTTCCGCGGCGGACGACGGGGCCGGGAGGGACCGTGTCGACGGCGGGGCCGTGTCGACGTCCGTGGCTGTCGCGGTGTCGGCGAGGAGCGGGCCGGGGCTGCGGGCCCAGGCGCGGCGGCTGTACGAAAGGGTGGCCGCCGACCCGGACACGGCCTTGGTGGACATCGGGTACTCGCTCGCCACCACCCGCGAGGCCTTCGAGCACCGGGCCGTGGTGGTGGCCCGGGACCGTGCGGAACTGCTCACCTCCCTACGGGTGGTGGCGGAAGGCACAAGCCGGCCCCGTGTGCGGACGGGCACGTCCCGCCGCCGGGGCCCGCTGGCCCTCCTTTTCACCGGTCAGGGAAGCCAGCGCGTGGGAATGGGACGTGAGTTGTACGAGTCCCGGGAACTGCATCCGAGTTTCGCCCGGTCGTTCGACGAGTGCTGTTCCCTGCTCGACCCCTTGCTGCCGGTGCCCCTGCTGGACGTCGTGTTCGCCGGTCCCGGCACGGAGACGGGCGCGCTCCTGCACACGACCCGGTTCGCACAACCGGCGCTCTTCGCCCTGGAGACGGCTCTGTTCCGGCTGCTCGAGGCCTGGGGTGTGCGCCCGGACCTGGTGGCCGGGCACTCGGTGGGCGAGGTGGCCGCGGCGCATGCCGCCGGGGTGCTGTCCCTCACGGACGCCTGCACCCTGGTGGCGGCCCGGGGCCGGTTGATGGACGCGCTGCCTCCGGGCGGTGCGATGGCCGCCGTGGCCGCCGGAGCGGACGAGGTGGCCGCCCACCTTGCCAAGACGGGGGGTGCGGCGGAGATCGCCGCCGTCAACGGTCCCGCTTCGGTGGTCGTCTCCGGGGACGAAGCCGCGGTGCGGGAGACCGCCGCGTACTTCCGGGAGCGGGGCCGGTCCACGACGCCACTGCGGGTCAGCCACGCCTTCCACTCCGCGCGGATGGAACCCATGTCGGCCGACTTCGCCGAGGTCGTGCGGCGCCTCTCCTTCTCCACTCCGCGCATTCCTCTGGTCAGCGCCGTATCGGGCCGGGCGGCCACCGACGAGGAGCTGAGCGCACCGGAGTTCTGGGTGGACCACGTCCGCCGGCCGGTCCGCTTCGCCGATTCGGTGGCGCACCTCCGCGACCGGGGCGCGGCGCACTACGTCGAGCTGGGCCCGCGCGGAGTGCTCACCGGCCTGGTCGAAGGTTGCCTCGCCGTGCCCGGCCCGACATCGGCGGGCACGGACACGGGCACAGGCACGGGCACGGGCACGGACGGAGCGTCCGGCGGTGAGCGGACTCCGGCGCCTCTGGTCCTGCCGACCCTGCGCGGGGCGCGGCCGGAGGCGGACGCCTTGCTCGACACCGTGGCCGCGTTGCACACCCATGGCGTGCCCGTGGACTGGCGGGCCGTCTTCGCCGGGCGCGGCGGTCGGCGCGTCGCCCTGCCCACGTACGCCTTCCAGCGCCGCCGGTACTGGCTCGACGCCACCCCGCGGCATCGGTCCACGTCTCCGTCGGGCACCCCGGCCCATCCGTTCCTCTCGTCCCGCACCGTGACGGCCGACGATGACGGGCTGTTGCTGAGCGGGCTGCTCTCGGTGCGCCATCAGCCCTGGCTGGCCGACCACGTGGTGGCGGGGGCGGTACTGCTGCCGGCGGCCGCCTTCGTGGAGATGGCCCTGCACGCCGGTGAGTCGGCCGGCGCGCCCGTCCTGGACGAACTCGCCCTGACCACACCGCTGTCACTGCCTGCGGACGGCGCCGTCGAGCTGCAGGTGAAGGTGTCCGGGCCCAATGACGCGGGACGGCGGGCCCTGCTCTTCCACTCCCGGCCGCACACGCCGGCGGGCGACCGGCCCTGGCAGCGGCACGCCTCCGGGACGCTCGTGCCGGAGCAGCAGTCGACGGACCGCAAAGCGGCTGCCACCGGGGCCGGCACCGCGCCCTGGCCACCGCCGGACGCGGTGCCACTGCACGCCGGCGCTCCGGACGCCGACCCGTACGAGCGGCTGGCCGGGCACGGGCTGAGCTACGGCCCCGCCTTCCGGGGCCTGCGTGGCGCCTGGCGGCTCGGGGACGAGCTGTACGCCGAGGTCGCGCTGCCCGAGACCGCCGGGGTTGCGCTCCCGGACGCGGGTGGCCCGGGATTCGTCCTGCATCCCGCGCTGCTGGACGCGGCGCTGCACGCCCTGGCACTCGACGGGTGCGCGGCGGACCGTGCCGGGACGGGCGGTGGCGGGGTGTCCCTGCCGTTCGCCTTCAGCGGAGTACGCCTGCACACGGCCGCCGCGCGGCGGTTGCGGGTGAGGATCACCCCCGGGCCGGACGGGCGGGCCGGGGTGGAGCTGACCGACGCGGCGGGCACGCCGGTGGTCTCGGTACGTTCGTTGACGCTCCGGCCCCTTCCGCGTACCGGAGGGGGAACGGCGGAGCCGGTCACCGGGGTTCTCCACCGGATGGACTGGGTGCCGCTGCCGGAGCCGCCCGTGCCCGCGGCGGTGCCTCCGTGGGGCGTTCTGGGCGCGGCGGGTACACGGCTGGTGGATGTGCTCGCGCCCCGGGGCTCCGGCGTTCCGGTGTACGCCGATCCGGCGGCGGGCGGCACGTCGCCGGCCGTCCTCGTCGCACCGTGCCCGCCGCCGCCGGCCACGACCGGCGGTGCGCAGGACCCTGCGGCAAAGCCGCGGTGGGCGGCGGGCTGGGCACTGGAGCTGGTACGGGAGTGGCTCGCCGCACCGCGCCCGGCGGACTCCCGTCTCGTCCTCGTCACCTCCGGCGCCGTCGCCCCGGAGGACGGCGGTCCGGTCGACGGTGGCGCCGGTTCCGGGGGGTCCGGCGCATCCGACGGGTGCGCTCCCGTACCGGCCCACGCACCGGTGTGGGGACTGGTCCGCTCGGCCCTGCGGGAGAATCCGGACCGTTTCGCCCTGGTCGACATGGACGATCACCCAGACTCCTGGCGCCTCCTCCCCGCCCTGCTGGCCGCCGCGGCGCCGGAGACAGCCGTACGACAGGGCACGGTGTACGTACCGAAGCCGGTACGGGTGGCCGAGGCGACGGAGGAACGGCGGCCCCGGCGGCGGCTCGATCCGGAGGGCACCGTCCTGGTCACCGGCGGCACCGGTTCCCTGGGCATGCTGGTGGCACGGCACCTGGTCACCGCCCACGGCATCCGGCATCTGCTGCTCGCCGGCCGGCGTGGACCGGACGCTCCGGGGGTGGACGAACTCGTCGCGGAGCTGGGCAGGTCAGGCGCCGGGGTGACCGTTCGGGCGTGTGACGTCGCGGACCGGACGGCGCTCGCCGCCCTGCTCGACGCGGTGCCGGTGGCCCACCCGCTGACCGGTGTGGTGCACGCCGCGGGGGTGCTGGACGACGGCATCGTCCCGGCGCTCACCGCCGACCGTCTGGAGCGGGTGCTGCGGCCCAAGGCGGACGCCGCCCTCGCCCTGCACGAGCTGACCCGGGGACACGATCTGGCGATGTTCGCGCTGTTCTCCTCGGTGGCGGGTACCTTCGGCTCCGCCGGTCAGGCCAACTACGCGGCCGCCAATTGTGTGTTGGACGCCCTGGCACGGCACCGGAGGCGTCTCGGTCTGCCCGGTACGTCGATCGTCTGGGGTCCCTGGCGGCAGAGCGAGGGCATGATGGCGCACCTCACCGACACGGACCTGCGGCGGATGGCCCGCTCAGGATTCGGCCCGCTGGAAAAGGACGAGGGTCTGGCCCTCTTCGACGCCGCCGTGGCCGGTGACGACCCGGTGGTGGTGGCGGCCCGCTTCGGCCCGGCCGCCCTGGGCTACGGCGATCCGGCGGCGGGCCGGTCCCGGGCGCCCGGTTCCGCCACGGCGGGCGCGGGCGGCGGGGGCGGGGCTCCGCTCGGCCGACGGCTGGCGGCCGCTTCACCCGGTGAGCGGGGCGGGTTGTTGCTCACGGAGGTGCGGACTCTGGCGGCCTCGGTACTGGGTCACCCGGAGGGGGCGGGTGCGATCGACGGGGACGACCTGCTGGCGGACCTGGGGCTCGACTCCCTGGCCGCGGTCGATCTGGGCAACCTGCTCGTGGCGTCGACGGGGCTGACGCTGCCGTCCACGCTGCTGTTCGACTTCCCGACTCCGCGTGCGGTCGCCGCCGAGCTGGCAGAGCGGTACGCCCGGGAGGCGGCTCCTCCCGGCACCCCCGGCACGCCCGGCACCCCTGACGCACCTGGCGTCTCCGAATCGCCGGATGCCGTCGGCCGTCCGGGCAGCCCCGGTCGACCGGCGGGCGACGGTGTTCCCGGCGGCCCGGAGACGGCCGATGGGCCGGAAGCCCCGGTGCGGGCCGGGAGCGCACCGGACGCCGGGGGTGCTTCGGATTCCCTGGGGGCGCTCTTCCGCGCCGCCTGCGACCGGGGGCAGACCTGGGACGGCATGGCACTGCTCACTATCGCCGCACGCCTCCGCCCGGTCTTCGACAGCGTCGGAGCGCCCGGTGCGGCACTCGAACCCGTCACGCTCGCACGGGGCGGTGCGGGGCCCCGGCTGGTCTGCTTCCCTGCCCTCAGCGCGCTCTCCGGACCCCGGGAGTACGCGCGCTTCGGCGTCGGGCTGCGGGGTCTGCGACCGGTCCTGGCGGTACGGCATCCGGGGTTCGGCCCCGGGGAGGCACTGCCGGCCACGCTGGACGCCCTCGTCACCGCTCAGACCGCCACCGTCCGCGCGGCCGCGGGTGACGAACCGCTGGTCCTGGTGGGCCGATCGGCCGGTGGCTGGGTGGCTCAGGCTGTGGCCGAGCGGCTGGAAGCCGAGGGTTCCGCCCCGCTCGCCGTCGTCCTGGTGGACACCTATCCAAGCAGTGACGACCATGACCAGGCGCTCTCCGCCATGACGACGGACATGCTGCACCGGGCGGCAAAGTTCCTCCCGGCCGGCCCTGACCGGCTCACCGCCATGGCCGGATACTTCGAACTCTTCGCCGGCCGGCAGCCCTCGCGGCTCGTCTCCCCCACCCTCTTCGTACGGGCCCGGGATCCGCTGCCCGGTGCGGAGCCCGCTCCGGTCTGGGGGCTGGCGCACGCCGAAGTCACCGTGCCAGGGGACCATTTCACCGTATTGGAGGAGCACGCCCGTACCACCGCGCTCGCAGTCCACCGCTGGCTGGCCGATCCGGACCGACGACGCCCCGACGCCTGGTACCGGTCGGAGTCCATGGCCGGTGACGATCTCCTCGACGGCGAGAGCGCTGCGGGCCAGGGGCTCCCGGACGACGCCGACGACGGTGGCAGACAGCACCACGCCGGTCGCCCTTGAGGCGTCTTGACGGCGTTGTCGACTTGACGCGGGGGATCCCACCCGGGGCGGGTTTGAGGCCGGGTGGGAGTCGTGGTGGTGGTGCCGCGGTCAGGCTGCTGCGAACAGGCTGCCGACGGCACACCGTGGCAGCCTGCGTCGGCAAGGGATCAGGGGCGATCCATCTCGTCCTCCGTGCGGCCGGCCCGCCGGACAAGGAGGTCGCTCCCACCCGCACGACGAGGCTCGCCCGTGGCCCCGCTTTCACAGGTGGGAGTGGGGCCACTTCGGATCTTTCTTCCGGTAGCCGGTCGAGGGACACCCGCCAGCCCTGGAGGTGGCGAAGCCCTCCGGCGCCCTTCACCGACACGGTGTGGGGGACGTCGTGACGTCCGGTGTGAAGCTGCCCGCGCCCTTCCATGTCGTACGCACCGCGTCGGAGCCCGCACGCCGGGAGGGGCGTGCGGGCTCCGGCGCCGGGGATGTCACTCCGAGATGTCGACCTTGCCGTTGGCGGGCTCGACGGGAGCGGGCGTCGCCGACGTACCGCGCTGGGTGAGCCCCTGGAGGAGCTGCGCGAGGTCGACGCCGGTGGCGGAGTTGAGGAGCTCCATGCCCTGGGTGACGTTGTCGGTGACGGTGCGCGTGAGCTGCCCCGCGCCGTCGGTGGAGATGACGGTCAGCTTGTCCACGGCGGCCAGCGGCTCGGCGGCCTTGCCGACGACCTGCGGCAGCACCTCGACCATCATCTGCAGCACCGCCGCGTCGCCGTAGCGTTCGAAGGCGTCGGCCTTCTTGTGCATGGCGTCGGCCTCCGCCGAACCCTTCGCAGCGATCGCGGCGGCTTCGGCGTCACCCTCGAGGCGTACGGCGTCGGCGAGCGCCGCGCGGTGGGCCTTCTCGCCCTCACCGGTCAGCCGTGCCCGCTCGGCGGCCGCCTCGGCCTCCTTGACCGAGGCGATACGGCGGGCCTCGGCCTCCTGTTCGGCCTGGTAGCGGGCGGCGTCGGCGGGCTTGCGGACCTTGCTGTCCAGTTCGCGGTCGGTCAGCTCGGCCTGCCGGGCCGCGACCTTCTCCTGCTCCTGCAGGACCTCCTGCCGCCGGGCTGCCTCGGCGAGCGGGCCGGCGGCGTCGGCGCGGGCGGCGGCCTCGTCCGTCTCGGCCTTGATCTCGGCCTGCTTCAGGGCGAAGGTGCGCTGGGCGATCGCGATCTCCTCCTCCGCCTTGAGCCGGGCCTGCTCGGAGGCGCGCCGGGCAACGGCCTCGGCGATGTCGGCCTCCTGCTTGGCGCGGGCCGCCTCGGGCCGGCCCAGGTCCTGCAGGTAGGAGCCCTCGGTGGTGATGTCCTGGATCTGGAAGGCGTCCAGCACGAGGCCCTGCCCGGACAGGCTGGCCTCGGCCTCCTCCGCGACCTGCCCGGCGAAGGCGGCACGGTCCCGGATGATGTCCTCGACGGACATGCGCCCGACGATGGAGCGCAGTGCGCCGGAGAGCACTTCCTGCGTGAACCCGACGATGCCGTCCTGCTGGTCGAGGAAGCGCTGGGCCGCGGCGCGGATCGAGTCCTCGGTGCCGCCGACCTTGACGATGGCGACACCCTCGAGGTTTGCCTTCACCCCGCGCAGGGTGACCGCGCCCCGGACAGCGATCGGAATGTGCCGGCTGGACAGTTCGAGGGTGAACTTCTGCTGGACGAAGGGCACGACGAAGACACCGCCGCCGACCACGACCTTCTGGCCGCTGTTGTCGGTGAAGATCCGGCCGGTCTCGGGGTCGGTGGACTGCTTGCCGCGCCGGCCGGTGACGATGAACGCCTCGCTGGGGCCCGCGACCTTGTAGCGGGTGACCACCACGAGGGCCAGCAGGACCAGGAGTACGACGACTCCTACCACTGCTATCAGTACAGAGCTCATATGTGTGAAATCCCCTCAGCCCTCCCGGGGGACGGCGATGCGGTTCGGATCGGACATGAACGTGGGCAATGCGGAACACGGGACATACGGCGACCGCGGGAACGGAAGGCCCGGGCGGGTGGGCGGCGCGCTGCGGTGACGTACCGGTCAGCGCTCGACCGGCCGGACCGCCACCGATGTCGCGGACAGCGCGGACTCCACCCAGACCTCGACGCCCCGCGCGACGGGCCCTGAGCTCTTCGCGGCCAGCTTCAGCGGCTGTCCGGCGAGATACACCAGCACCTCTCCGTACCCCTGGGCCGGGATGGCGGTCACCACGGAGCCGGAGGTGCCGACGAGATCGCCGCCGCGCGGGGTGGCAGCGGTCTGGTCCCGCATGAGGGCACGGCTGAGCTTCCAGGTCAGCCACCCCGCGGCCGTCCCGGCCACCACACCGACCGCCGTCGCTCCAGTGGTCCCCAGGTCCGTCGTGCCGAGGACGATCGCGCCGCCGAAGCCGAGCATGGACACGAACCCGGCGATGACCGGCAGCGACAGGAGCCCGTCGAACAGCCCGTCCAACACGCCGCCGAACACGCCTTCCAGGATCCCGTCGAAGATCAACGAGAACAGCAGCAGAAGCAGTCCCGCGATACCGAGACCCACAAACCAGTCCATTCGGGCCCCGCTTTCACTCGATGATCTCCCGCATCCGCATCCGCATGCTCTCATGCGACCTGGCCCAGGCACATTGCCAGAACCCGGCAATCTTTACGCGTTCTTGATGCCGTCTTCCGACGGACGCCGGGGTTCCGCTCCCGCTCCGGCCGCGGTACAGGTTACGTGGACGCGAGACGAGATGCCCACGGCCCCCCACGTCTCGGCCCGGGGCACGGTGGGGCGCCGGGCGGCACGCAGCCGTTGCTCTACTCCGGCAGGATCGACGCCCATGGGCCGAACGCGGGGCGGGGCTGCGGGTGTCGTCCGGCCGACGGGGCCCGCCGGGTGATCCCGCCGCGGACCAGGGAGAAGATCGCGTCCAGGACCAGGTGCCGGTCCCACCTTTCCGGCCTGCCCCCTTCCCGCCAGGAGTGCTTCACCTTCCGGACGAACCATCCACCGGCCGAGCGCGCTGAGACCGTTCGCACCGTCCGGAGGTTCCGCCCGGCACCTGACACCTTTTGCCGAAGCCGTCGACAAGGCGCGTCACACGGGAAGCACGGCGAGGAACCGAAAACATCGATCGATTCCTATCAAGTGGATCGCTCGACGCAGGAAGTACATCTCCGACGGCCCTTCGGCCGCGATCGGCTGAAGCTGCTGGGCGGCGGCACCTTGATCGCGGGCGGTGAACAGCCGGTCGACCCCGGGGCGGCAGGGCCTGGGTGATGTCGCGGATCCGAGCATCGTCGGCCGCGCCGGGGCGGGACGGGGCGGCGATGAAGCCGAAGCGGCCCGGGTGAAGACGACCAGGCCCTCCATGGGCACGGCCTCCTGTTCGATCTTCGCCCGGATCTTCGATCGCCACCGCTTCCTGACCTCACTCTCCATAGGGTCGCGCAGATCGCGACGGGGCCGCTTCAGCTGTCGGCGGGACGTCGGGGCGGCCGGTGGAGCGACCATCACACAGTGGTCATCGGCACCGTGACCGCGGCCGTCCTGGCCCGGCACTCCGGTTACGACGCCAACATCGCCCGGTCGCGCTCGAAGTCTGCGTCACCCTCTGCACGGCGTGCGGGGAGGAGCGCGTCCGTCATTCGGACATGCACGAGCGCTGCCGTGTGTACGCCGAGGCGTGCCGGCGGTGCGAACCGGCGTGCAACGAACTGCTCACCCAACTGGGCCGATGCCTGTCCGCACGCGTCCGGGCAGCCCCTACGAGCGGCACATGCGAGGGGTGGCCGCCTGTTCCGTACCCTGGCGGTATGCGCATGCGCCCCACTCTGAGCTGGTCCCCTGCCGAGGACTTGTCGCCTGGCACCACGGATCTGGAGCCGGTCGCCGAGACGCTGAGCACCGGCGGGGTGCTGGTACTCAGCGGGGCGGGGATCTCCACGGAGTCGGGCATCCCCGACTACCGGGGCGAGGGCGGGAGCCTGAGCCGGCACACTCCGATGACCTACCAGGACTTCACCGCCGGCGCCCAGGCCCGGCGCCGGTACTGGGCGCGCAGCCACCTCGGCTGGCGCACCTTCGGCCGCGCCCGCCCCAACACCGGGCACCGGGCCGTGGCCGCGTTCGCGCGGCACGGCCTGCTCACCGGTGTGATCACCCAGAACGTCGACGGCCTGCACCAGGCCTCCGGCAGCGAGGACGTCGTGGAACTCCACGGAAGCCTTGCCCGGGTCGTCTGCCTTTCCTGCGGCGCCCTCAGCCCGCGCCGCGAACTCGCCCGGCGGCTGGAGGAGGCCAATACGGGCTTCGAGCCGGTGGCCGCCGGAATCAACCCGGACGGTGACGCCGACCTCACCGACGAACAGGTCGAGGGCTTCCGCGTACTGCCCTGTACGGTCTGCGGCGGCATCCTCAAACCGGACGTGGTGTTCTTCGGCGAAGCCGTTCCGCCGCGGCGGGTCGAGCACTGCCGCACGCTGGTCCGCGAGGCGGCCTCGCTCCTGGTCCTGGGATCTTCACTGACGGTGATGTCCGGGCTCCGGTTCGTCCGCCAGGCGGCCCAGGCCGGAAAGCCCGTACTGATCGTCAACCGGGACCCCACCCGGGGCGACCGGCACGCCGCCACCCGGGTCGCGCTCCCGCTGGGAACGGCCCTCACCACCCTGGCCGACCAGCTGAACATCCCCGTCGACGACGAGTTGACGGCCTGAGCGGGGCGGCGCGTCGGACAACCGAAGTCCGACTGTCGAGTCGCCGTCCGTCAGGCCGGGCAGCGTCAGAGCATCACACCCGGCCTCGCGCAACCCCGAGCCGCTGGCTGCCAGGATCATCCGCCTTGCCAAGCTTCGGCTTCGTTGCTTTGCGCGCGAAACCCGGTTCCTGTTCAGCGACGCACCGACCGAGTCGGCATCCCGTGGGTCATTGAGCCGGTTCAGGGCTATGAGCGCGACGTCCTGGACCGCCGCTGGGTCGTCGAACGGACACCGGCCTGGATGATGCACGCCCGTCGGCATGCGCGGGACCGCGAGCGGCTCGTCCAGCACTCCGAAACGATGATCACAGGGGCCGCTGGGCCGCTGTCACCCTCATGGCCAGGCGTCCGACCAAGGGTTCGTGCAGTCCGGCCCGGTTACCCGTCGCCCCGCGGGCGCTGCAACGGGCGGCTTGACCTGTTCGCCGGCCTCGATGTCCTCTCTGCAGGAACAAGCAGGTCACCGTCGTCGAACGGTTCCACGATTGTGTGTCCGAGCCGCACTGGCCGCGGCCCTCACCTGCCCACCGCTGTCCATGCGTGAGGTTACTCGGCCTGCCGGGACTCCCGACTCCCAAGAACCTGCGCCAGCCCTATCAGAACAAAACCGCCCAGCATGATCGGCACGTTGACCTCGAAAGGCATGATGCGCGCGGTCGCAACTGCTCCTGCCGACAGCAAGGCGCCGGCGCCCCAGATCCCGGGTCGTCTCACACTGCTGCTCAACCAGGGAAGGACAACGCGGCCAGTCACCAGAGCCAGCACCCCCACCACGCCAAACACCAGTGCTGTCACCATGCTGACGACTGGAAACAACGCGGACATGTGCCCCCCTTGATCACTCCTGCCGTGATGATCGCACCAGCCTCAGCGCACCACAATGCCGGAACCCGGCAGCGTGGCAACCCGCTACCTGCCGTCCGCTGAACCAATCCGACGGCGCTTCGCCCAGTGGAGTCGGGACGGACAGGGTCTGCCAAACGAACGGCTCTGTCCCACATGCGGTGGTAACGGCAAGTGGCTGCCGTGGCCGGCAGTAACACTCCCAGACCAGCACGGGTGACACGACCGTGGACACCGTGCCCGTCCCGCTCGACGGCGCGCCTGCCACTGCTCTCCTCGGAGCTCGGACCAGGCACATCAGCGATGACGCTCTGTCACCACCGCGTGTGGGACAGAGCCGAACATTTTACAGTCCCCGACGAGCAACTTGAAGTTGAAATCGCGGAAGACGGCCATGGAGGGCAGGTCCATCACGCCGGCGCGGGGACGGTGCCGGTCTTCATCTGCCCGGTTCCGGCAGATCGGTCGGCTCGGCCGCTTCAGGCGTAGCCGTCAACGGTGGCGCGCCGGGAAGGGCGGTGGTCCGGCTCGTCGGGGTGACCGGGCCATCGGTTCGGGCCTGTTCGCTGGGGTACGGGCTGACGGGCCGGGGGGTCACCGACGGAGTGTCGGTGGGCGAAGGACTGCTGCTCACAACGGGCGGGGCGAGGGGCACGGTGGGGGACGCGGGCCGGTCCGGTGTCGCCGACTGGAGCGGCAGGGCGACGAGGGCGGCAACCACGCATGACACACCGACTCCGACCGTGGCGCGGATCAGCCGACGGCGCGCCGCGGCGCGGCGGATCTCCTCGTACCGGCCGGGGGGCGGGCCGAGGTAGTCGGAGGCCGGCCGCAGGATGACGGCGAGCGGGTCGTCGGGTTCGAAGTCCGGACCATCGTCAGAGTATGTGATCAAGGCTTCTCCTCAGGTGGGCGCGGAGCAGTTCACGGGCCGCGTGGAGATCGGCCTTGATGGTTCCTTCCTTGCGCCCGGTCACGGCGGAGACCTCCCGGATCGGCATGTCGGCGTAGTAGTGCAGGAGGATCGGGACGCGCAGTCGTTCCGGCAGTGACTGCACGAGCAAGCGTACGGACGGGTCAGTGAGTTCGCTGTGCGGATGGACGGCGGCTTCCGCGGTGACCCGGTGCACGGCTCTGCGTTCGCGCTCGAGTTTGCGCCAGTGGTCCCGGACGAGGTTGGCCGCGGTGACGTAGAGGAAGCCCCGCGGTTCCGTCACGGATGCCCAGCGGGCCCACAATCGGGTGAACGCCTCCGAGGCGATCTCGTGGGCCGTCTCGTCGTCGTCGACCAGCCGGCGGCACCAGCCGGCGAGACGCGGGTAGAGGGCGGCGAACAGCTCGGACGCTGCCTTCTCACGGGACCGTTTCAATGCTCTCCATGGTCGTGGTGGTACCGGTGACACGGTGCCACTCGCGGGGAAGGGTTCCGGGCCGCCGGTATACAGCCCACCGGCCCGGAACCCCGTGACGGATCAGGGACTCGCCGAGCTCAGTGCGGCGAAGACGATCACGTTGTCGCGGTACTCCTCACCTGTACGCGGGCCGCCGCATGTGATGAGCCGCAACTCCGGACGGTTCACGTTCCCGTAGACCGCGTCCGTCGGGAAGTCCGCCTTGGCGACCGTCCGGATCGAGTCGACGGTGAACACCGCCGCCGTGCCGTTCTCCAGGCGTGCCACGATCCGGTCGCTGCGGTGCAGCCGCGCGAGACGGCGGAAGACACCGTCCCCGTGGGCGCCGACCGTGACGTGTCCGAGGATCACCGACGGGCCGACCTGGCCGGGCGTCGGGGAGTGCCGGTACCAGCCCGCCACGTCGTCGGCCGTGAGCGGGGGAACCTCCACCGTGCGGTCCCGGGCCAACCCCAGTTGCATGACCGGGGTGTCGACCCCGATGGCCGGGATCTCCAAGCCGATGGGGACCGAACGCCCAAGTGCGCGCGTCGCCTTGGCGGGAGGCCGCGAAGACGGTGACGCGCTCTCCCGGTGTTCGGCCGTGGCCCGGCCGGTCCGGTCGCCGCCACCGCAGCCGACGAGCAACGAAGCCGTCGCCGCGGTGACGAACGCGCGCCTGGAGAGCGGCGTCATGCCCCGGTCGCCCGCCGGCGACGCACGAGGAACACCGCCGCGCCCCCGGCGGCGAGCACCGCGGTGGCTCCCCCGCCGATCAGCCCGGCGTCGGATCCGGGCTGCGCCGACTCCGGCGCAGCACCGGTGTCGGGCGCTCCGCTCGGTACGACGGAGACCCCGCCCGTGTTCCCCTCCTCGGCCGGTGTCGAGGCCGACTCCGGCTCCGGCTCCGGGGACTCGGCCGGCGACTCGATCGGGGTCGCTGTGGCCTCGGCGACGGGAGTCGGATCGTCCGCGAACGCGGGCACCGCGCTCGCCAACACGGCGGTGCACGCGAGTGCCGCGGCACTGAAAACAGTTCGGCGCATGGAACGCTCTCTTTCATCGGTTCGCCCGCACGGTGGCCCGGCGGGCTCAGTCATGAATCGTGCGGAGAGACGAGGCAGCGGGGGCGCGGGTTGTAAAGGAAAGGCAAAGCCCTTGAGGACGTGATGCATTGGCGCCTTTGTACGGGTCTGCTCACCGGTCCTCGGGGGCAGCCGGCACGGCAGCGGTGGTGGGCCCGTCCCCATGCGAGCTACAGCAGGTGTCCACCGTGAGGGGACGATTCCTGATCGCCCGATCGATAGCGTCGGTGCGTCCGCGGTGCTCCTGCTGAGGACGTGGTGAGGAATTCTCGTGAGATTCGTTCGGCAGCTCGTCGCCGTGCTGGCGGTCAGCGCGGTCGGCGGCAAGGGTGCCGCCGCTGTGGAGGGAAATCCCTGGCTGACGCTCGTCGCCGACGTCCTGACGGCCGTGCTCTGCGTGCTCGTCTACCGGTGGGTGGTGGCACTGACCGAGCACCGCCCGGTCACGGAGTTCGCCCGGGAAGGAGCCTGGACCGCGACGGGGCTCGGGCTGCTGATCGGCGTGGCGCTGTTCGGGGCCGTCGTCGCCAACATCGCCGTCCTCGGCCACTACGAGGTCGACGGTCCGGGATCGCCGACAGGTTCGGTGGGGCTGTTCGGCTTCATGGCCGGTGCCGCCGTGACCGAGGAACTGATCTTCCGCGGCGTCCTGTTGGCGGCGCCCCTCCACGCCGGCCGAGCTGTCGCGGTCGACGCCATGCACCGAACAAAAGCGCATCCGAAGCGGTAGTCGTTCTCCTTCAGTCCCGGGGCGTCAGCACACAGAACTCATGACCATCGGGATCGGCCATCACCACCCGACCGGCCTCGCCCCGGCCGATGTCGATGCGCGTCGCCCCGAGGGAGACGAGACGGTCGACCTCTGCCTGCTGATCACCGTGGGCAGGTGGGGCAAGGTCGAAGTGCAGCCGGTTCTTCACGGTCTTCGGCATCAGCGGTGGACCACCCCACGTCACCTTCGGGCCGCCTCGCGGTGAGCGGATCGCGGTCTCCTGCTCCTGGTCCCAGACCAGCGGCCAGCCCAGGGCCCGGCTCCAGAAGTACCCGACCTCCTGCGATCCGTCGCACGCGAGTGCTCCGATGAATCCGCAGTCGGCGAGGAAATTGTTGCCCGGCTCGATGACACAGAACTCGTTGCCTTCGGGGTCGGCGAGCACCACATGCCCCTCCTCGGGGCGTTGACCGATGTCGATGTGGCGGGCGCCGAGCCCGAGTGCCCTCGCCACCACCTGCTGCTGGTCGTCGAGGGACGTGCTCGTCAGGTCGAAGTGCATCCGGTTCTGGCCCGACTTCTGCTCCCGGGCCGGGAGGAATCGGAGCCGGAACCCTGTGTCGTCGTTCGGCAGGAGAGTGGGCCTGCCGTCGGAGTCGTCGGCCGTCTCCCAACCCAAGACACCGGCCCAGAAGCGCGAGAGGCGGAAGGGATCGTTCGCATCGAAGCAGAGCGCGTGGAACTGAGACGTCATTTTCCGCATATCCGATCCGCCGGCTCGCCGCCCGCACCCGCCGATCGTGCGGGCGGCGGGCCGGCAACAGGGCTTCGTCCAGGTCGTGGGGGAGCCTGCTCCTGTGGCCCCGCCCGGTCAACTCGTTTTCGCTCGCCGCCGTCGCCACAGCCCTCCGCGGGCAGGAGCCGGGCGAGCCGGTCGGTGGGGGTACGGCGGGCCGCGGCCGAGATGCGTGCCTGCGGACCTCGTCCTCGACAACGCGGGTGTTCACCTGTCCGCCGCGCGGCAGGCGTGGACGGCCTACGGCCGGGAGTGGTCGTGAGACGGCCGATGGGGGGTATAGGGGGTGCCGTCAGGACAAGAACTTCTCCCGTAAGGACCCGAGGATGACCGATGACGCCTACCTCGTCCTGCTGAACGGCACGGCCGTGACGCTCGGCGTGCCCCCCGCGGCCGTCGGGGAACTGGCCTGTATGGAGACCCCCGCGGTCCGGGCATGGCTGCAAGCGCAGGGGGTCACCGCGACGTCCCCCGGACTTCGGCTGCTGCCGCCCGAGGAGACGGCAGCCCTTCCCGACGATGCCGAGCGGCTGCCCGTCCCTCTCGGGGAGGAGGAGCTGAGCCGCGTACGCCGGTATGCCGCGCCGCACCACGTCGCCCGGCTGGAGGAGGAACTGCTGGCCTACCGTTCCCGCGCGGACGGCAGGGACGCGCTGCTCGCCCGTGCCCTGGCAGCCGGGGTGCCGGCGCACCGCATCGCGGAACTGACCGGTGAAGACCTGTCCGTCGTCAAGGCGTTGACGCACTGACACCGTCCCCGCCGGACCCCCCTCGCGTCGACGCCCACATTCGACTTGATCCGCCGGACAGGCCCTGGGCCCCGGCCGACGACGGCGCGCCACAAGCCGGTGGCCGCCCTCCGGCCGTCCCGGCCGCGCAGGGGTGCCCTCGCGCCGGCAGGCGTGGTGACACCACGTCAAATATTAACCTTCGAAGGTGTTTTCGTTGCAAACAGGGGCAGTCGGGACGTCATGTCGGCACCGCGGTGGGCCGGCATACGCACACCTGAGAGGAGACACATCACATGGTCAGGTCAAACGGCAGCATCCGGGTGGGCACGGCGACCGTGGCCGGTGTTCTGGCCGGCACCGTGCTGGTCGGTTGCGGCAACGGCGGCGACTCCCCGGAGGGGAAGGACCGGTCCGCGGGGAAGGAGACGTCCAGCGCTCGGGAGCAGGGCACGGAGGCCGTCCGTTCCGCCTACGACAGGACGGCCGAGCAGGACACCGCGCGGGTGACGCTGCGCGTGCAGACCTCGGCCGACGGCACCTCAGTGACGGCGAACGGCCGGGGAACCGTCGACCTGGAGGACGGTGACAGCGCCATGACCCTCAGCGCGCAGGGCGAGCGCATGGAACAGCGGGTAGTCGATCAGGTGCTCTACCAGAAGCTTCCCCGGAGTGAGACCCCGGGCGGCAAGCCGTGGATCAAGATCGACTTACAGAAGGTCGCCGAGCGCCAGGGAGGCGGGGACCAGTCCGTGAACGATCCCGCCCAGGCGGCCGCGTTCGCCAAGGCGATCGACGACAAGGACGTCACCCGCAAGGGCACCGCCAAAGTCGGCGAGGTGAACACCACCCACTACCGGGTCGCCGTCGACGTCGCCGAACTCCCCAACGGGGCCACTCTGCGGCAACAACTCGGTCCGACGCTGCCGATGGACGTGTGGCTCGACGACGACGGCCGCATCCGGCGGCAGCAGATCGACATGACGCTCAAGGCTCCCACGGAGAGCGGTGCCCCGGACCGGGCCTCGCCGTCCCCTCAGTCTGCAAAGGTGCGCACCGTCATGGAGTTCAGCGATTTCGGTACGGACGTGGAGGCAGAGGCACCGCCGTCCCGGCAGGTCACCGACCTGACCCAGAAGGCCCTCGAAGGCAGCCAAAAGCAGGACTGATCCGTCTCGTACCGAAGGAGCGACCATGACATCGACGCAAGGACACCACGGGGGGTCGCAGGGCGGGCCCGCCGGTCCGGGTGAGCGCCGCAACGGCTTCGGTATCGCGGCCCTGGTTCTGGGACTGGTCGGCGCCGTACTGTTCTGGACCGTGATCGGCGGGATCGTGCTCGGCCTGCTGGCGCTGATCTTCGGAGTGATCGGCTACCGGCGCAAGAAGCACGGCGTGGCCACCAATGGAACGATGTCCGTGATCGGCGCGGTGATCGGCGCGCTCGTACTCATCACCTCATCGGTGCTCCTGGCCGTGGGCGCGGCCGTGTTCAACAGCGACGAATTCAAGAGCTACACCGACTGTGTCGAGCACGCCGACACCGAAGCCGACCGGCAGCAGTGCGCGAAGGACTTCGACCGGGACGTCGACAACCGGTGAGCCCCGGGGGCAGGGCCGGGAGGGACTCCCCCGGAAGGTGCGGGTCTTCTTCGACGGCGCCGCGTGAGCGCCGGTTGAGCGGCGGCCGGCCTCCCGCTCCACTCCCCCGCCGGCCCCCCGGACGGCCCGGTACCGCGCTCGCGGTACCGGGCCGTCCGGGGGGGCGAAGCGGCTCGTCAGCCCTGGCGGGCCTTGAAACGCGGATCCTTCTTGTTGATCACGAACGTCACGCCCCGCCGGCGTACCACCTGGGCACCCGGCTTGGCCTTCAGCGAGCGCAAGGACTTGCGTACCTTCATCAGGGTCTCCTTCCACGAGGTCGAACGAGGGGCGTCAGCCTCGGTTCCCCCTCGGGGCCTCCGCCGTAGGGCGGCGGAGGCAGGTGTCATCGCTCTTCGCGGAAGAGGACGTGCTCACCGGCAACCGGGTCGTACTTCCGCAGGACCAGCCGGTCGGGGTCGTTCAGACGGTTCTTGCGGGTCACGTAGGTGACTCCCGTACCTCCTGTCGACTTCAGCTTGACGACCGGCCGTGCAGTGCTGCGTGCCATGAGGTGCTCCTTTCGCCACCGCCCGAGCCGTTGACTCGGGCATGCCAGACATGACGGACAACAGCGTCGGCGGGCGCTGTATTCCGCATCCCACGCTCAGCGGGCCGGGACCGCCGCCCGCTCCGTGCCCGGCACCTCGCCGGGCGGACCGAAACCACGTGCAAATGATCGTGGAGGACTGTCGCCTACGCGGCGAAGGGCTCTGCAGGGCTTCAGCCGAACAATCGTCCCCGCAGGCCATGGGTGAGGCCCGGGGACACTGTGTCAGCGCCGTCCACCGGGCCTTCGGCACCGGTCGCGAGGGTCAGGTGGCGGGGCGGGCAGCGTGGTCGGGGTGGTTCCGGGTACGACGGGCCTCCTTCATCTCCGCCTCGTACAGGTGATCGCGTCCCTCTGCCAGTTCCTGCCGGATCTCCTGCTCGATCTGCTGGAAGGGCCGGTAGTACGTGGCGTTGTACGCCTCGACGATCTGGAAGGTCCAGTGCCCCGGGATCACGTTGCGGCCGAGGATCTCACGCTCCACCCGGTCGGCCTGCTCCTCGTGGCCGGCCTCGCGGAGCAGGCGCACCGCGTCGTCAAGGCCGAGGTCGGCGCTGCCGGTCAGCTGATGGAACGTATAGAGCGCACCACGGGCCCGTTCGGCCGTCTCCAGCGCCTTCGACAGCCCTCCCAGGGCTTTGACCGTCGTGTCGGAAACGCCGTCCGGGCGCCGGTGCTCAGGGGAGGGGTGCTGCGCGTTGGTGTTCATACGAAGACGGGTTCCCCGGGCAGGGCCGGAGAAGGCTGCGGCGTTCGGGGCAAGCCGTGTGCGGGGCGGATGTGAGCAGGGGTGGGGCCCGGCAGCCGGAGACGTGGCCGCCAGGCCCTGGGCGGCCCCGCTCCGGGCGCGCTGTCGTCGCCAGGCCGCTGAAACAGCCTCCCGTCCGCTCCTTCGAGCCCTGCACACGGGTTTCGGCAGCCAGGAGGTCACCACGGCCATGACGTTCGTCCGTGCAATGTTCGGGTCCATCGCACCAGGGACCAGTTCTGGGCCCTGCCCGAACACCGACGGCCGCACCTTGTGCATCGTGTCCGGTTCGGCCTCGGCGAGGTCTGCCCGGTCGTGGCGTGCTCCGGCCGCTGACGCTTTCGGTACGGGCCGGGCACCAGGACGAGCGCACCATCGCCTTCATCGCCCTGTGCAATGCCCGTGCCGGAGACCTCACGCCCTGGGCACCACTGGCCGTGCCCTGTCTTCGGTCCGTGATCCACAGGCTCGTCCTCCGTCTCGTGCGCGCCCGTTCGGTGGAAGGGCTTGTCGGACGACAGGCCTGCATTCCCGTTTCGAGACCTGGGGCGACCATGCCTTCAGGGAAACGGAACGTGATGATGTGCAAGAACCTTGCGATACGCCTGAACCCGCCGGGCCGCGCATGCGTAGGGAGTGCGGGAAGACACGCACACCAGAATTCCCCATAGCCCGAAGCACCCGACGCGCAGCAACATCTTCAAGGAGTGCCCGATGAGCACCGCACGCATCAGCGACCGGCTGACGAGCCGCCAGCCCCTCGTACTGGGCCTGTTCCGTATGGTCCTGGGTCTGCTGTTCGCCAGTGAGGGCGCCGCTACGGTCTTCGGGGTGCTGGACCGAACGGCCAGCCCGGTGGGCGACTGGCCGTTCTGGTACGCCGGGGTGATCGAGCTGGCATGTGGCGTCCTCATCCTTTTCGGAGTCACGACGCGCAGCGCGGCCTTCGTCAGCTCGGGCATCATGGCCTTCGCCTACTTCACGGAGCACCAGAAGGACGGTCTGTTCCCGCTGCAGAACGGTGGCCTCGCCCCCGCGCTCTTCTGCTGGGGATTCCTGCTCATCGTGTTCTTCGGGCCGGGTGCCCTGTCCCTGTCGGGCCTCATGGGCCGGGGGGAAACCGACGTCCGGCGGTCTGCTCGCCCGGAGCCCGCGCAGCGGGTGGGCGAGTAGGCGGCACCAGGACGAGGACGTCCGGCACAGGGTCTCCGTGCCGCATCCGAAGCGGCTGCGCCTCCGGCGCACCGACGGCCGGATCGAGGCCCCTCTGCGGTGTCCACGCGTGGTGGGCGCCGCACGCCGGCCGGTCGGGCGGAACCATCTCACCGGGCACCCTGTGGCGAGTTCCGCCCCGACCGCCCCGCGCCCGCGCGCATGGGCGGCCGCAGTCACTCCTCCCCACGAGGATGGGCGGCCCATGTGATCCGCGGCGATCCGCGCCCAAGCGAGGGGGAGTCGTGGCTCCGGGAACGCGCGTGCCCGGTATGCCTGATCGATCCGGACGAGAAGTGACGTCACCGGGCCATCGTGGCGGACTGCCACCGGCCATGATCAGCGCCCCGGTGGCCTCCGAGCCCCTTGGCGCTGATCACCGCTGTGCCGGCGGAGCCGGTCGGTGTGGCGGGCGACGTCATCGACACGCACCGCGAGGTCGGGGTGGCAGGACAGGCGAGGTGGCAGGCTCTGTGGCAGGGTTCGCCCGTCGGATGCGCCCGGACGCGAAGAGCGCCGCGCCAGAGGGCGCGACCGCGCCGGAGAATGACGAGGGAGACAGAATGATCTTCATCACCGCCAAGTTCCGGGTACGCCCCGAATACGCCGACGAGTGGCCGGGGATCGCCGCGGACTTCACCTCGGCCACCCGGGACGAGCCCGGCTGTCTGTGGTTCGACTGGTCCCGCAGCCTCGATGACCCGACGGAATACGTCCTGGTCGAGGCCTTCCGCAACGACGAGGCGGGGGCGGCCCATGTGCACTCCGAGCATTTCAGGGCCGCGCAGCGGACCCTGCCGCCCCACCTGGCCGAGACGCCCCGCATCGTGAACGCGACGGTCGCGCAGGACGACTGGTCGCTCCTGGGTGAGATGAGCGTCCCCGAGCGGGAGTGACGTACCGCCTCGAGGCATCCGGATCGTTCAGCGGCCGCGTCGGGGGACCCTCAGATCCGTGACCACGGGACGGTGGTCCGATGCCTCCGTCGCCACGGCTTCGGCACCGGTCACGGTGATGCCGAAGGAGACGGCCACCAGGTCGATGCGCTTGGCCGGGGCGACCGCCGGATACGTCCCACCGCCGTTCGGGTCGGCGTCCCGCAGTCGCTGCCACAGGGGTGCCAGCTCCGGAGCCGTCGCCTCGGCGTTGAAGTCGCCGACCAGGATCTTCGGTCCGCGGTCGGCGGCCAGTACGTCGAGCATGTCAGCCACCTGGGCCTCACGGACCGATGGGTCGGCCCGGTGGTCCAGGTGTGTGCTGTAGACGTGCACATGTGCGCCCTTGATGTCGACCGTCACCTCGGCGAACCCGGGCATCGGGGCCGGCACCGGGTCGGATGTCTGGGTGGAGAGCCGGGTGATCTCGTGGTTCTCCGCCTCGATCACCGGATAGCGGCTCAGGACGGCGACACCGTACTGCCGGCGCTCTGCGCCCTCGACTGCCGGGTACAGATCGTAGATCGGTGCGAAGAACACGCGCATGTCCAGCTTCCCGGCCAGCGCACGGGCCTCGTCGACGAAGTCGCTGCGGTTGCCCCAGTGCACGTCGACCTCCTGGAGGCCGACCACGTCGGTGTCCAGATCACGCAGTGCCCGCGCGGTCCGGTCCAGGTCGAAGACCCCGTCCTCACCGGCACCGGCGTGGATGTTGTAGGTCGCCACTCTCAGCGGCACCGCCGGGGCGTCGGCACCGGTGGCGCCGGCACCCGCGGCTGTCGCCGGCGCCGCCGCGGCGAGCAGGACGGCGGCCAGCGCGGCGGTGGCGGCAGCGCCGCGGACGGGGCGGGAAAAGCTCGGTTTCATGCCTGCTCCGGATCAGGTGGAGGGTGGGACGCGCGGGAGGGGCGGGGCCCGGTCGGCGCGACAGATCGTCTGGCAGCACGTCAACACCTGTACCAGGTGGGCGGGTTTCTCCACCAGGTCCCCGGTACCTCTGCCCCGCCTCGATGCCGGGGTGTCCCGTCGTGTCGCCTTCCGGGTGCCGTCGGCGGACGCTCCTCGCGGTGCGCCGATCTCCCGCTCCGCTTGGGCCGCTCCCCTCGCGCCCTCCAACTTCTGTGCATAGGTTGCCACTTGGGACCCAACCGTTTCACAGGGAGCGTCGATGCCCGAGACCCCCACCACCAGTGAGCCGGACAAAGGGATCAGGGCCGATCTGCCGCACACGGCCCGGATCTGGAACTACTGGCTGGGCGGCAAGGACAACTGCGCCGTCGACCGGGAGGCGGGAGAGGAGATCCGCAGGCTCCACCCCGGCATCGGCGAGTACGCCCGCGCGGACCGGCGGTTCCTCCGGCGTGCGGTGCGGTACCTGGTGACCGAGTGCGGCATACGGCAGTTCCTCGACATCGGCACCGGGCTGCCCACCGCCGACAACACGCACGAGGTCGCCCAGCGGCTCGCCCCCGAGTCCCGTGTCGTCTACGTCGACAACGACCCGATCGTCCTGGCCCATGCGGCGGCCCTGCTGACCAGTTCGCCCGAGGGCCGTACGTCCTACCTCGACGAGGACCTGCGCAACACCGACACGATCCTGGCGCAGGCCGGGAAACTGCTCGACCTCAGCCGTCCCGTGGCGCTGGTCCTGCTGGGAGTCGCCATGTTCGTCGAGGACGACGAGGAGGCCCACGGGATCGTGCGGCGTCTGATGGACGCCCTGCCGACGGGCAGTCACCTCGTGCTGTCGCACACCATCACCCGCCCGGACATGCCCGACGTCGACGCGGCGGTGGCCTTCTGGAACGAGCACGGCACCCCGCGGCTGACCCAGCGGTCCCCCGGCACCGTCGCCGGTTTCTTCGGAGGGCTCCAGCTCCTCGAACCCGGTGTGGTCTCCTGCAACCGCTGGCACCCGGGCCCGGCCCCCGGTAGCGAACCCACCGAGGAGGTCGCCCTGTTCGGCGGCGTGGCGCGCAAGCGGTGACCCCGCGCAACCGGAGCGGCGACCGCCGCTGCCGGATCCGCCCGTCAGGCCGGCGGCGTCGGACCGGACGGAGGTGACGGAGAGAGTGGAGGGGACGTGAGCACGGCGAGCAGGGCGTCCGCCGAAAGGACCGGCACCGTGCGGCCACCCGGGCCGGTGACCGTGGTCGCGGCGAGCAGCGAGTTGAGCACCGCCTCCTCTACGCCGTCGAGAACCGCTTCGAACAGCGGCCCCAGATCGGCATCCGCCACGGGAGCACCCCCGCCCGGCCGCGTGCCGAAGGCCACGGCGTAGTCACCGCTGCCATGGCTGTAGGCCGCGCCCGTGCGGGCCAGGGCGAAGACCGCACGCCGTGCGACGCGGGTGAGCTGACGCGCGTCCAGAGGGGCGTCGGTGGCCACCACGATCATGCAGGAGCCGGTCTCCGCGACCGGCGCGCCGCCGTCGGTGTCACGGCCCGCGGACCGCGGACCGCGGTGTGACGGTGTGACGGTACGACCGAGCACTCGCAGGGTGCCGCCGAAGTTCGCCTGCACCAGGACGCCCGCGGTGAAGCACCGGCCTGCCAGATCCAGCGTGCGGGAAGCGGTCCCGATGCCGGCCTTGAATCCCAGGGCGACCGTGCCGGTCCCCGCGCCGACACAGCCCTCGGCCACCGGCCCTCCCGATGCCCCGTCGAGGGCCGCCCTCACATGTTCCTCGTGGACGGGCCGGGCTCGGATGTCGGAGAGGAAACCGTCGTTGCACTCTCCCACGACAGGGTTGAGGCTCTGCACCTCGTCGCAGCCGGGCTGTTCGAGCATCCAGCCGACGAGGGCGTCGGCGACGCGGAAGGCGGACAGGGTGGAGGTGAGCAGCACCGGTGTCTCCAGCGTGCCGAGTTCGGTGAGCTGGGTCGTGCCGATGAGCTTGCCGTAGCCGTTGCCGGTGAAGACGCCCGCGGGCAGCGGGGTGCGGGGGCCGACGGCGTCGGGCACGATGGCGGTGACTCCGCTGTGCACGTCCGGGGGCCGTCGGACGGTGGTGTGGCCGACGCGGACGCCCGGCACATCGGTGATCGCGTCGAAGGGGCCGGGAGCGGCCCGTCCGATGACGATGCCGAGGTCACGGGCGCGGCGCCGGGTGCCGTCGGCGGACTGCGGACGAGCCGGTGGTTCCATACCGTCGCACGGTACCTGTCCCGCCCGCCCGGCGTCCGCCGGCTCATGGCCGCCCACGGGGACGGCTCACGGAGCCTCGGCGTTGACGGTGGAGCGGTCCTCGCCGGTCAGGGAACGGGCGAGCGGCAGCCTCGAGAGCATCAGCACACCTGCCACGATCAGGGCGACGCCCAGCAGTTGGGGCAGGAGCCACCAGCCCGACCGCACGGACTCGGAGTAGACCGTGAGCCCGAGGGCCAGGCTCACGCTCGCGTCGCCGAGGGTGATGGCGGGCTGGGACGCGACCAGGGGGCCCGCCTGCATCGCGTTCTCCAGGAGGAACAGCGCCGACGCACCGAACAGGGCGAAGCCGTAGGTCTGCCAGGCCGTGAGGAACGCGGTGGCACCGCCGTCGTCGAGTGTGTGCATCGACGCCTTCATCAGCGCCGCAGTCACCGCGTACGCGACGGCGGTGGCCAGCCCGAAGCAGGCTGCGCGGGTGCGGCCCTCGGGCCGGCGGAGCGCGGCGAGCACGAGGGCGACGATCGCGGTGACGCAGACGGCGAGTGCCGGGATCCAGCGGTCCATCGGCACGTGCGTGCGGTTTCCCGCGGGCGAGACGGCGGCCAGGGCGACGGTGAGTCCTGCCACCACGGCGAAGGCGGCCGCCCAGCCGGTGCGGGACAGCCGCCCCCGCAGCACCACCGCGGCGATGGCCAGAGCGAGCGGCAGCTCCAGTACGAACAGGGGCTGAACGATCGTCAGCGGTCCCGTCACAAGCGCCACGGCCTGGCAGACCACCGCGGTGATCATGGCGATGATGCCGGCGAGCCAGACGGGGCGCCGCAGCAGGTCGAGCATCAATCCGGCCCTCAGCTTGTCGGACCGGGGCACGCCGAGAGCCGCCTTGCGCTGGAGGACGGTGGCAAGCGCGTTGCTGAACGCGGCGCCCAGGGCGAACAGGACCGGCATCAGCATCTCCACGGTGTGGGTCCTCCGGGATGACGAGACGGCCCACCCCAGGCCCTGCCATGGCGCCCCGCGTCCCTCCTCCTCGCGAACACGCGGGTGGCGTGTCGCAGCCCGTGAGGTGGCGGCCGTATGCTCGGCGGTCGGTCCGGGCCACGGCAGGTGTCGACGCAGGGCGGGCACCGGCGCAGGGCGGATGTCACCGCGGTCCCCGCGCTCACGTCCCCGACGGTACCGGTCGCCTCAGGAGGTAGACGGCCGCGGTCACCACCAGGACGATCATGCACGCGATGAACACCAGCCCCGCGTCCTGCAGGCCGAGAGGGCCCGTCAGTACGCCCACGCCGATCACCGGCACCGAGATGCCCGCGTAGGCCACCACGAACAGCATGGAGATGACCCCCGCCCGCTCACCCGCCGGAGACACCTCGGCCAGAGCGGACAGCGCGCCGCGGAACGCCAGCCCCTGCCCGGCGCCGCCGACGATCGCGCTCAGCACCACCAGCGCGAGCAGGTCCCAGTGCAGCGCGCCGGCGAGCAGCGCCAGTCCGGCGAGAAGACCGGCACAGCCCCATGGCAGGGACCGTGTCGCCCCGACCCGGCCGACGGCCAGTTGCCCGGCGGTCGAGGCGAAGAACGCCAGCGCGACGACCAGACCGCTCAGGGCGCGGTTCTGCACGTTCAGGAACTGCGCGAGGAACGCCGGGCTGACCGCCGTGAACACCCCGAACAGCGCGAAACCCACGAACGAGGCGATCGCCGCCGGCCCGAACACCGCCCGCACCTGCGGGGGCAGGCCGGGCCGTCGCGGCCGTACGGTGCTCAGCGGGCGTCGCTCCCGTACGGTCTCCGGAAGTCTCAGCAGGACAACGACCGAGCCGGCCACCAGGGCCAGGTGCACGACGAACGGCAGGTACAACGGCCCGGCCGCGTACTGGGACAGGACTCCCGCGAGCAGCGGTCCGCATCCCAGCCCGCCCATGTTGGCGGCGGTCGCGACGAATGTGGCGCGAGAGGCGCCGCCGGGCGGCGCCAGCTCCATCACGAACGCCGTGGCGGCCCCGGTGAACAGCCCGGCGGACAGTCCCGACAGCAGCCGCCCCGCGTACAGCCATCCCAGGTCGGTGGCGCTGAGGAAACAGACGGCGCTCAGGGCCGCGAATCCCAGACCCCACAGCAGCACCGGGCGCCTGCCCACCACGTCCGAGACGTTCCCCGCCAGCAGCAGGACACCGATGACACCAAAGGCGTACACGGCGTACACGACGGTGACGGTCAGCTCGGAGAACCCGAACTTCTCCTGGTAGAGACCGTAGAGAGGGGTCGGCAGCGTGGTACCGACCATGCACACGGCGAACACCGCACCGCTGAGCACACACGCACGCCACCCCGGGCGATCACCGGCCATGCCGACGAAGGTAGCTTCGTATGCGCCGCGGTCCCGCCCGGCACGCCAACCGGCCGGGAGAACCCGGAAAGCACCGGGCGCCGTCCTCGGCCGTGGCATGGGGGCCGTGTCATGAGGGCCCTGTCATGGGGAGAACCACGCGGTACCCATGGGCGCGGATACTCATGTGCCGGAACGCGTCGGCACGCGAAACTGGCGAGCAGGATTCCCGTGTCGAAAGGCCGACCATGCTCAGCCGTGCTGCCGCCGTCCTGCTGCCCTTCTTCGGGCGCCTCACCGTCACCCTCGAGGCGGACGGACCGTACCCCGTGGGCAGTGTCTTCGTCGCCAACCACGACTCGGTGGCCGATCCCGCGGTCGTCCTGGCCGCCCTGCGGTCCGTGGACGTGATGCCGGCGGTCCTGGTGACGGCGGGTCTCTGGCGCGTGCCGCTGCTGGGCCGGGCGTTGACACAGGAAGGGCACATTCCCGTCCACCGGGGATCGGCCCGGGCATCGGAGGCGCTCGCGGCCGCGGCCGAAGCGCTCGGGTCGGGGCGTCATGTACTCATCTACGCCGAAGGAGGTCTCCCCCTGCACCAGGACGCGAGGTGCGCCGCACCCCTGCCCTTCCGTACCGGTCTCGCACGGCTGGTGGCCGCGACGCGTGCTCCGGTGGTCCCCGTCGGCCAGGTGGGGGCCCGGCGCCTCTGCTCGGGAACGCTCGCGAAGCAACTGGCCGGTGTGCTCACGGCCCCGGCGCGCCGCCCACGGTTCCACGTGCACATCGGCAGTCCGGTGCGTCTGCCGGCGGAGACGGCGCGAGGTACGTCGGTCGCGCACGGTGCGGTCAGTGCCGCCTGGCGGCGAGCGGCACACGCCGTCGGTGAGCCGGTCCGCACTCCCGGGACCCGTTGAGAGGGGCGGTCACCGCCCTCACGGCGCCCGGTTCACCCGGCGGCGGCCAGGCGACGCCGGAGTTCCTCCTCCGAGATGTCTTCCAGGTGGGTCAGGAAGACCCACATGTGCCCCGAAGGATCCTTGAGAATGACGGTGCGGTCCCCGTGGAACATGTCCTTCGGGGGCTGGAGGATCTCGGCACCGGCGGCCCGGGCGCGCTCCGCCAGGCTGTCGACGTCCGGCACGAAGACGTGCAGAGTGACGGACGTGCCTCCGCCGAGCGAGGCCGGCGCGGCGAAGGAGGCGGCCTCCGCCTCGTCCGTACCGGCGTCGCCCAGCATCAGGGCCGACCGTCCGACGGTGATCTCGGCGTGCAGGATCCCGCCGCCCGGAGCCTCGATCCTGAAGTCCTCACGTGCGCCGAACGCCCGCTGGTAGAAATCGATCGCCGCGGCGGCGTCGTCGACCATGATGTGCGGAATCACGGCGTAGCGGTAGCGGTCGGGGATCTCGATGTGGGCTGTGCGTTCGGTCATGGCGATCCTCCACGAAAAGACACCGCCGGCCGGTTCCTGCGGCTCCGGAAGAAACCTAGAAGCTCAAGTTCGCTTGAGGTCAAGCATCGAGGTGGTACGGCGCCGTCGGTAACCGCACGGGTGTCCTCGTGCGGGGCGATGCCCCGCTTGTCGAAGGGCGATCGTCAGTGCCGGGTGTCACGCTGGGACGGCGCGGAACGACACCGGAACAGCGAAGGGAATCGTCGTGATCACCACTGAGTTCGCCCCCGGCTCCCCCTGTTGGCTCGACCTGGGCACTCCTGACGTCCGTGCCGCGGTGGCCTTCTACGGCGCGGTGCTCGGCTGGGACTTCGAGTCCATGGGGGTCGAGGGGGATGTGGAGGGCGGGATGTTCCGGAAGGACGGCAGGATCGTCGCCGGACTCGGCACCCTCACCGAGGAGGGGGCTCGCTCCGCCTGGATGATCTACTACCGTGTCGACGACGCGGACGCCGCGACCCGGGCCGTGGAGAGCGGGGGCGGCACGGTGCGGATGGCGCCGACGGACCTCGACGAGTGGGGCCGCATGGCGCAGTACAGCGATCCACTGGGAGGCCAGTTCGCCGTGTGGCAGCCGGGCACCAGCAAAGGCGTCGAGCTGGTGGACCAGCCGGGCTCCCTGTGCTGGACCGAGCTGCACACGAGCGACGCGACGGCCGCGAAGGAGTTCTACGGCGGTGTCTTCGGCTGGCGGTTCAGCGACATGGAAATGCCGGGCGATGGGGGCACGTACCACCTCATCACTCCCGCCGGCCTTCCCGAGGAGCGGATGCACGGCGGCCTCATGGAGCTCGGCAAGGAGGACCTCGCGCCGGCCGGCGGGCGCCCGTACTGGCACCCGGTCTTCGCCGTCGCCGACTGTGACGCCGCGGTCGCCGCGGCCACCGGCAACGGGGGCAGTGTGCAGATGGGGCCCGAGGACGCGGAAGGAGTCGGCCGGCTCGCCGTCTGCCTCGACCCGTGGAACGCGGACTTCGTGGTACTCACTCCGCCCGCGTCCTGAGAGCCGGCGCCCGGTGGGTTCGGCCCGGTTCCGTCGGCCGCCGCGAGCAGCCCGGGCACACCGCCGGCCCTCCTCCCCCACCGGCACCGCCACCGTGCCCGCGGCCACCGACACCCGACCACGGGGCCCGGCGGTTTCCGGGCCCCGTGGTCGGGTGGGGTGACGTGGGTGTTCAGGCCGTCGAGGACGCCTTGTCCAGGCAGCCTCCCGGGACGCCAGTGGCGTACCTGCTTCAGTGAGTTCGTTGGTGTGCACCGAGGTCAACGGCATCGTCAGTTCTTCGGCGTCCAGCGCCTGGAAGCCCGCCGGCCCGAACGCATCCGCCCATGCCGGCGGGGACAGGAAATCGGGCACGGGCGCACCGGCCCGCGGGGGGGGGGTGCGCCCGTGAAAGCGACGACCGGGAGTACCGCGTGGCAAGGACCGTGCAGGCCCCGTACGGGGTGATGATCCGCGCGGTGTGGAAGTTCGGCGTGACCCCGGCCGAGGTCACGTCGCCGACCCGGCCGCGAATCGATCGAGCCACGGCGTGACAGGCGGTCCTGAAGGCCACGAGGTCGGCTTCCGGCAGTGGGGCATCTCCCCGTCCCCGGAACCCGGTGGCCCCTCGTGCGACCCGGATCAACGCGCCACTCCGTTCTCGTACGCTCCCGTCCGTCCGACCGCGGTTCACCACGGGGGACGGGCGTCCCGTCACGTCCTAGTCGGCCGTGATGCCCCGGCTCTCGAGGACGCCCGCCAGATCGGGGCCCAGGAACTCCGAGCCCAGGACGCGGCGGAGGTTCGGGAGGAGAACGAGGTCGTCGAGGGAGGTGATGTCGAACAGGTCGTCCTCGCCGTCCCAGACCGGTGCGCACTCCTGGTACACCCGGTTACCGCCGTCCATGCACAGTTCCTCGACGCCGGCCAGGAGTTCGTCACGCAGCTCCAGCGACGCGAAGTACTCGCGCGCCTCCGGCACCACCTTGTACGCCAGGTCGTGCTCCTGCGCGTACTCCCAGGGGTCGTCGCCGAGGCCCTTCTCCTTCAGGAGGCCGGCCAGGCTGAACCGCGGGGTCAGTTTCTCGTCGATGTACATGAGCTGCTCGATGACGACGAGCTTGAAGCTGAAGTCCTTGAACCGGGCCATGGACACGACCCTATTGCACCGTGCGAACGGCCCTCCCCCGTCCCCGGTGCGGCACCTGCGAGGGTGCCGCACCGAGCCGGCCCCGGGTCAGGCTCCGGGGAGGACGCCGCTGCGGGCCACCTCGGCGTACCAGCGGGCGCTGGCCTTCGGGATGCGGGTGCCGGTGGGGTAGTCCACGTAGACGGCGCCGAAGCGCTTGCTGTAGCCGTGGGCCCACTCGAAGTTGTCCAGCAGGGACCAGAGGAAGTAACCGCGTACGTCCGCGCCGTCCACGATGGCCCGGTGGACGGCGGCCAGGTGGCCGCGTACGTAGGCGATCCGCGCGGGGTCGTTGACCTGGCCGGAGGGGTCGGCGTAGTCGTCGAACGCCGCGCCGTTCTCGGTGATGTACAGCGGCAGCCGCGGGAAGTCGGCGGCCAGGCGGCGCAGCAGGTCGTACAGGCCCGTGGGGTCGACGGCCCACCCCATGGCGGTGGTCTCGCCGGGCGGCTGGTGGAAGGCGACCTTGTCGGCGCCCGGCCAGGGGCTGTGGGCGCTCTTTCCGTGTCCGTCGGAGGTGTGGGCGCCGCTGCCGTCGGTCGCGGAGACGACGGTGGGGGTGTAGTAGTTCACGCCGAGGAAGTCCAGCGGCTGGTGGATCTGCTTCAGGTCGCCGTCGCGCACGAAGGACCAGTCGGTCAGTTCCGCGGTGTCCTTGAGCAGGTCCTCCGGGTAGGCGCCCTGGAGCATCGGGCCGGTGAAGACCCGGTTGGCGAGGGCGTCGATGCGGCGGACCGCGTCGGTGTCGGCGTCGGCGGGGGTGAGCGGGCGGACCTGGTGGATGTTGAGGGTGACCGAGCACCGGGCGTCGGCGGGGAGGCGGTCGCGCAGTGCCTGGACGGCCAGGCCGTGGCCCAGGTTGAGGTGGTGGGCGGCCCGCAGGGCGGCGACCGGGTCGGTGCGGCCGGGGGCGTGCACTCCGGAGCCGTAGCCGAGGAAGGCACTGCACCAGGGCTCGTTCAGAGTGGTCCAGGTCTTCACCCGGTCGCCCAGGGCGTCCGCGGCGAGGGCCGCGTACTCGGCGAACCGCTCGGCCGTGGCGCGCTCGGGCCAGCCTCCGGCGTCCTCCAGTTCCTGCGGCAGGTCCCAGTGGTAGAGGGTGGCGACGGGCTGGATGCCCTTCTCCAGCAGGTCGTCGACGAGACGCCGGTAGAAGTCCAGGCCCTTCTGGACGGCGGGGCCGCGGCCGGTGGGCTGGATCCGGGGCCAGGCGAGGGAGAAGCGGTAGGCGCCCAGGCCGAGTTCGGCCATGAGGGCGACGTCCTCGCGCCAGCGGTGGTAGTGGTCGGTGGCGGTGTCACCGGTGTCGCCGTTGCGGACCCGGCCGGGGGTGCGGGCGTAGGTGTCCCAGATGGACGGTGTGCGGCCGTCCTCGGCTGCGGCCCCCTCGATCTGGTAGGAGGCGGTCGCGGATCCCCAGAGGAAACCCTCGGGGAAGGTGAGGGCGGCGTCCGGGGCGGACGCGGTCTGCTGTGCTGCGGTGACCACGTGAGTCCTTTCGGGGTGGTGGGGGCGGGCGCGCGAACGCCCGGTGGGGGTACGGGCCCGGGGGTGCGGGCGCGGCGGGTCAGCCCTTGACGGCGCCGGCCATGATGCCGCTGACGATCTGGCGGCCGAAGACGATGAACATCGCCAGCAGCGGCAGGGTGCCGAGCAGCGCGCCCGCCATGATCAGCGACTGGTCGCGGACATAGCCCGCGCTGAGCTGGGTGAGGGCGACGGGGACGGTCGGGTTGGTCATGTCGAGCACCACGAACGGCCAGAAGAAGTCGTTCCACGCGTGCACGAACGTGATCATGAACAGGACGGCCATCGCGGGCCGTGCGACGGGCAGCACGATGCTCCAGAAGATCCGCAGCGAGTGCGCCCCGTCCACGCGTCCGGCCTCGACGAGCTCGTCCGGCAGCGCCTCCGCCAGGTACTGCCGCATGAAGAAGACGCCGACGGCGCTGACCAGCGTGGGAAAGATGACGGCGGGCAACTGCTGCGACCAGCCCAGCTCGGCCATCATCATGAACAGCGGCACGACGGCGAGCTGCGGCGGCACCAGCATGGTGCCGATCACCAGCATGAGCAGGGCGTTGCGTCCCTTGAACCGCAGTTTGGCGAAGGCGAAACCCGCCAGGGTCGCGAACAGCACCGTGGACAGGGCGATCACCCCGGCCACGATGAGGCTGTTCATCATGGCCTTGCCCATCGCCGCCTCGTCCCAGGCCCGGGCGAGGTTGCTGAACAGGTTCGGGCCGGGCAGGAACGGCGGCGGCGTCTGGCTGACCCGGGTGTTGTCGGTGGAGGCGGCCACCATCGTCCAGTACAGCGGGAAGATCGACAGCAGCGCCATGATGGCGAGCAGGACGTAGGCGAGCGGGCCCGCGTGGTGCTGGCGGCCGGCGCGCGGGCGCAGCAGCAGCCGGCGGCCACCGCGGCCGGTCGGCTTCTCGGCGGAGGTCCGGGCCGCGGCGTCCGTCCGGGCCGGGAGACTTTGAGTGGTCATGGCGACTCCAGGTCAGGACGTGCGGGAGCGCAGGCGCTTGATCAGGCGCTGCACGACGAAGGCGAGGACGAGCAGCAGGAACATCGCCCAGGCGACGGTCGCCGAGCGGCCCATCTGGTAGTTCTTCCAGCCCTCCTCGTACAGCAGGAGTCCCAGCGTCTGGTACTGGTTGTCCGCGCCGCCGGTGATGCCGTTGGGTCCCTGACCGAAGATCAGCGGCTCACCGAACAGCTGGGTGGCGCCGATCGTGGAGAGCACGATGGTGAAGACGATGGTGGAGCGGATCCCGGGGATGGTGACGTGGGTGAACTGCTGCCACCGGGAGGCGCCGTCGAGGGAGGCCGCCTCGTACCGGTCGGCGGGGATGGCCTGCATGGCGGCCAGGTAGAGCAGCGCGTTGTAGCCGGTCCAGCGCCAGATGACGATGGTGGAGATCGCCGCCTGGGCGGGCCACTTGTCGGCCTCCCAGTTCACCGGGTCGATGCCGACCGAGCCGAGCGCCCAGTTGATCATGCCGAAGTCGCGTTCGAAGATCATGGTGAACACGAGGGCGGCGGCGGCGACCGAGGTGGCGTAGGGCACCAGCGACGCGACGCGGAAGAACAGCGAGGCGCGCATCCGGTAGTTGAGCAGGTGCGCCATGCCGAGCGCCATCATCAGCTGCGGCACCGTGGAGATGACACCGATGGTGATGGTGTTCCGCAGCGCGTTCCAGAACCGTGAGTCGTTCCAGAGGTCGACGTAGTTGTCGAAGGCCACCCATTCCATGACGTCGAGAGTGGCCAGTTCCACGTCGTGCAGGGAGATCCACGAGGTGTAGACGAGGGGGTAGAAGCTGAACGCGGCGAAGACGACGAAGAACGGCGCGATGAAGGCGTACGGGGCGCCCTTGATGTCGAGCCGGTGCAGCAGCCTGCCGCGCCGCCGGGCGGTGCCCTCGCCGCCCGTCTTCCGCGGCGGGCCTGGCGGCTCCTCGCCGGCCAGGGCCTTGGTGGTGGAGGTGGCCACCGGACTTCCTTCCTGAGAGCGAATGTGTGAGCCGGGCCCGCCGGCAGGACGCCGGCGGGCCCGGACTGCCAAGGGCAGTAGGTCAGCCGACGGCCTTCTCGATGCGCTCCGCGGTGGTCTTCCACGCCTCGTCACGCGGGGTGCCCTGCTGCTCGATCAGAACCAGGCCCTGGGAGAAGGTGTCCTTGATCGTGCCGTCCTTACGGCCGAGGACCTGCTTGTCCGGGATCTCCTGGGCGGCGGCCCCGAAGATCTGGCCGATCGGCGCGTCGTTGAAGTACTCCGACTTGGCGTTCTTCACCTGGTCGCTCTCCAGCGCCTCTCCCGAGGACGGGATGTTGCCGATCTCCTTGAAGATGTGGGTCTGCTGCTCCGGCGCGGTCAGCCAGGCGACGAGCTTCTTGGCCTCCTCCTTCACCGGGCTCTGCTCGACCACGCCGAGGAAGGACCCGCCCCAGTTGGCACCCTTGGGAGCCTTGGCGACGTCCCACTTGCCCTTGTTCGCCTCACCGGCCTTCTCGCTGATGTGGCTGAGCATCCACGCGGGGCACACGGCGGTGGCGAACGTGCCGTTGGCCAGGCCAGGGTCCCAGCCCGGCTGGAACTGACGGAGCTTGGCCGTCAGACTGTCGTCCGCGGCGTCGGCGGCCAGGTTCCACGCCTCCTTGACGACCGGGTTCTTGGCATAGATCAGCTCACCCTTGTCGTCGTAGTACTGCTCGGGGTAGCCGTAGACCATGGCGTTGAACAGGCCGCTGGCCGCGTCCATGTAGGACACCTTGTCGCCCTTGAAGCCCTTCTTGAAGGTGCGGCCGACCTCGACGTACTTGTCCCAGTCGCCCTCCCAGAGCTTGGCGACCTCCTCGCGGTCGGTGGGCAGACCGGCCTGCTCGAAGTAGTCCTTGCGGTAACAGACGGCCATCGGGCCGATGTCGGTGCCCAGACCCAGCACCTTGCCGTCCCCGGTGCTGATCTGGGACTCCTTCCACGGCAGGAAGTGGTCGGTGCCGGGCACGTCGGAGAAGTCCGCGAACTTGTCCGCCTGGGTCTCGGTGATCTCCTTGGCCCGGCCGATCTCGATGCCCTGGATGTCCTTCAGGCCCTTGCCGGCCGCGAGCCTGGTCTGCAGCGCGGTGTAGTACGTCTGCTCGTCGCCGGCGATCTCGGCCTTGATCTCGACGTTCGGGTTCTCCTTCTCGTACTGCTCGAGAAGCCCTGTCTCCTTGATGCCCATCACCCCGTACATGCCCATGGTGATGACGACCTTGCCGTCCTTTTTGCCACCACCCGTGGCCGAGTCGTCGCTGCTGCTGCAGCCGACGACGAGCGTCAGCGCGCCCGCGACCGCGACCGCGACCGCCGCCCTCATACGCAACGAACCGGGACTGCCCATGGAACTCCTCCTAGCGACGGCGCTGACGCACCGGAGTGACGCGTTCTGCGATGACCACAGCGGCTCTGGCAATGGGGTGGGAACGTACCCACTTTGGGGTGGGCACGTTCCCATCGATGGACCGAAGACTCCTTGCAGCACAGCCGATCTGTCAATGACTTGAACACAACTCGCAGTCCGGACAACGAGTTCGAGACCTGATGCCAGGCCCTGGCACACTCGCTCCGAGCCGCCGTCTGCAAGAATTGCCGCTGGTCACCTCCGCGGCCGGTGTGGCCGCGGCCGCCGAGGGGGGAGCACATGGCCGGGAATCGCCGTCCCACGATCAAAACCGTCGCCGCCCGTGCCGGCGTGGGCCGGACCACGGTGTCCCGTGTCGTCAACGGCTCGGATCTGGTCAGTGCCGACGCCCGGTCCAGGGTCCTGGCCGCGATCAAGGAACTGAACTACGTTCCCAACTCGGTCGCCCGCGGCCTGGTCACCAACCGGACCAATGCCGTGGCGCTGGTGATCCCGGAATCGGAGAGCCGACTCGGTTCGGAACCGTTCTTCGCCGCACTGATCCGGGGCGTCAGCGGCGCCCTCGCCGAGAGCCGTACACAGCTGCAGCTCATGCTGGTCCGCGACCAGGCCGAGCGGGACCAGCTGACCGAATCGGTGGCGACGCGCCGCGTGGACGGCGTTCTTCTGGTCTCGGTCCACGCCCACGACCGGCTGCCGGGCATGCTGGAGGAGATGGGGCTGCCCACCGTGCTGGCCGGCCGACGCGACGCGGGCGAGCGGCTGAGCTACGTCGACTCCGACAACGCGGGCGGGGCCGTCGAAGCGGTCCGGCACCTGCTGCGCGGAGGCAGGACCAGGATCGCCACGATCACCGGGCCGCTGGACATGGACGTCGGCCGCAGCCGGCTCGCCGGCTGGCGTGACGCCCACCGGGAGGCAGGAGTGCCCGCAAGCGAGTTCCTGGCCGAGACGGGTGACTTCACCGAGGAAGGCGGCACCCGCGCGATGCGTTCGCTTCTTGAACGCGCCCCGGACCTGGACGCCGTGTTCGCCGCCTCCGACCTGATGGCGGTCGGCGCGCTGGCCGAACTGCGCCGCCAGAAGCGGCAGGTGCCGGGTGATGTCGCCGTCGTGGGGTTCGAGGACTCCGTCCTCGCCCGCCACACGAACCCGCCCCTGACGACGGTGCGTCAGCCGGTGGAGGAGCTGGGCCGCACGATGGCCCGTATCCTCACCGACATCACCCAGCACGGCGCGCCCCGCCAGCAGTTGACGCTGCCGACGGAGCTGGTGGTGCGCGAGTCGACCTGAACCGGCGTTCTCAGCTCGTCGGCCCGCTGTCCGCCGGACGGCGGGCGCGGAGACGGGTGAAGGCGGTCGGCGTCGGCCGGACCGGAAGGAAATCCTTGATCAGTTCGGCGCACTCGCGCGGGCTCGCCGTACTGGTGTCGCATTCGACGTCGTAGTCACCGTGCTGATGGACCAGCTCGTACTGGAGTGCGGCGAGGCCCGGGGGGCGGTCGCCCCGGGCCTTTTCGCGGCGAACCAGTTCGTCCGGTGAGCAGTGGACGCCGACGAACAGCACGTCCTCGGGGCGCAGTACGGCCAGGCAGTCGGCCAGCCGCCAGGGCTCGCTGAGGACATGGTCGACGACGACATCGTTGCCCACCTCGGCCATGGCCGCGATCGAGCGGTGGAAGCCCATCCTCGTCCGGCGCAGAGCGGTGTCGAGGTCCTCCGGTGCGAGGGGCCGCTTCGTACGCATCGCGTTGAAGCCGTCCACCGCCAGGTGGGAGAAGACGCCGTCGTCCAGGATGCCGAGCAGTTCACGGGCGATGCTCGACTTCCCTGAACTGGACGTGCCGTTGAGGAAGATGATCCGACCCGCTGCCATACGGACATGATCACATGACTGTCCTCGGTACCGGCCGTCCTCCCTGGCCCGGGGGGCCGGACCCGGGAGGACGGCCCGGCGGAGTCAGGTGGTGTTCAGGGTCCATTTCTGGTTGGCGGCGCCGGTGCAGGTCCAGATCTGGGCGGGGGTGCCGTCCGCGGAGTTGTTGCCGGTGATGTCGAGGCACTTGCCCGCGCCGGTGTTGACCACATCGTGAGTGGTGGGATCGTACGACCATTGCTGGGCTGTGCTGCCGTTGCACCCGTAGAGCTGTACCCGGGCGCCGTCGGCCGTCGAGGCGCCACTCACGTCCAGGCACTTGCCGAACGCCCGCACGCTGCCGTCGGCGCTCACGGCCCAGCGCTGGGCCGCCGTGCCGTTGCAGGTGTGCAGTTGCACCGCGGTGCCGTCGGCCGTGGCTCCGCCGGCGACGTCCAGGCATTTGCCCGCGAGACCGGTGAGGGTGCCGGTGCTACCGCCCGGGTTGCCCGACGGGGTGCCGGACCAGGTGAAGGTGGCGGTGGTGCGGGCGGGGAGGCTGTAGGTGAAGGACTGCCCTCCCCAGTCGACGCGGACCGAACGGGAGGAGGGGCCTCCGTTGTGGGCGATCAGGGCCTTGGAGCCGTCGGGGTTGCGCCAGGCGACGTTGGACACCGTGGTGCCGGCGGTGGAGGCGATCCGGTGGGCGCCGGGCCTGACGAACTTGGTCAGGTGGCCGGTGGTGTAGTACTCGACCGTGTAGTCGACCTGTCCTGCACGGGGGCCGCCCTCCTGCACGGTGATCAGTCCGGTGCAGGTGCCGCAGCCGCCGTTGTGCGGCCCCATGCCCTGGTTGAGGGCGAGGCTCCATTTGACCAGGCTGCTGCTCCAGTTGCGGGCGTAGCCCACGATGTCGGCCAGGTCCTCGTTGTGCTGGTTGCCGATCCAGGTGCCGCCGGAGTGCTCGGTGCTGAACTGGCGGACGTTCGGATACTGGCCGTGCACCTGGCTGCCCACCGCGGGGTCACCGGCGTAGCCGTGCCAGGCGATACCGCCGAAGAGCGGGTCGTTGCGCACCCCGGCGTCCGCGAGAATGGGCGCGCCGAAGCCCGCGTAGTCGCCGTAGTTCCAGTCGTGGACGAGGACCTTGGTGTCGATTCCGGCGGCGCGGAAGGCCGGGTAGACGTGGTTCTTGGTGAACTCGACCAACCCGGACGGGTTCCAGCTCATTCCGGGGTAGTTCATGGCCGTGGGGTTGCCGGCCTGGCAGCAGTTCGGTTCGTTCTGGACGGACAGGTAGTCGATGTCCACGCCGGCGGCCCGGTAGCTCTGGACGTACTTGACCAGGTACTGGGCGTACAGGGGGTAGTACTCCCACTTGAGCCAGCCCATCTGGTCCATGCGGCCGTTGTCCTTCATCCAGCCGGGCGCGCTCCAGGGCACGCCCTTGACCCGCAGTTCCGGGTTGAGCTGCTGGGCCTGTGCGGTGAGGAGCCGGACGTTGGTGTCGTAGCCGTTGGTGCCGAAGTCGGACAGGTCGCAGCAGGTGTCGTCGAGCGAGACATGTCCCGGCCGGGACAGGTCGGAGGCGCCGATCGGGTTGCGGACGAAGGACAGCCCGATGCCGTCCGTGGGTGAGAACAGTTTGCGCATCACTGCGTCACGGGTCGCCGCGCTGACGGCGCCGCCGCGCAGCAGATGGGCGGTGGTGTCGGTGATGGAGGCGCCGCCGCCCTCGAACTGCTGGTACGTCGTCGTCTCGTCGACGGTGATCGTCTGGTCGGCGCCGCCTCCGGCGGGGCCGAAGTGCACCGGTGCCTGTGGGGCCAGGCCGCGAGTGACGTTGCGGCCGCCCGCGTCGGAGGTCGTGGTGAGCCATACGTCGACGCGCTCTCCCGCGGCCATCGCCTGCTGCGTCATGCCGGGAGCGAGTGTCAGGGCGAGGGCGAGAGCAAGGGCGAGGGCGAGCATCGCAGGGAGCCGGTGGGAGGGGGGTGTACGGCGGAGCGGGATGCGTCTGCGCAGGGGAGCCATGGGTGTGACCTCTCGGTGGGGACCTCACCTTCAAGGTGTGAACGCACGGCGGAGCGGAACCCTGGATCGGGCTGCGCGCCCACCGTGAGGGTGAGGTGAGAGAAGAGGCGAGAACTGTGGGGTGTCTCTGTGGGGGTGTGCCGTGCCGGCGGACCGATCGTCTTATCTCAAGACGTGATTGAACCCTTGAGGCATGTCCCCGTCAATACAAAGGTCGATGGAATCAGGTGTATGCGGAAGGACCACCGTTTTCGTGCCGTCACTTCTTGGTTACGGACCCTTTTCCGCTCAGGCGCCGGGCTCCAGGGGCAGCAGAACGCGGAAGGTCGCGCCCTGGTCCGGGGCCGTGCGGATCTCGACGTGGCCGCCGTGCGCGCGGACGAGGGAGTCGACGATGGCCAGGCCCAGGCCCGCGCCGCCTTCTCCGGCACGGGCCCGTGCCTTGTCGGCGCGGTAGAAGCGGTTGAAGGCACGTTCGGCCTGGTCGGGAGTCATTCCGGGGCCCTCGTCCCGGAATTCGAGGACCGCGTGACCGTCCTGGGCACCGACGCCGATACGGACCGGGGTGCCGGACGGGGTGTGGGCGACGGCGTTGCCGACGAGGTTGGAGGTGACCTGGCGGAGCCTGGCCTCGTCGCCGAGGACCGGGGCCGCGCCGGGCGGCCCGCCGTCGGGGCCAACGGGGAGGCTACTTCCCCACGCACGGCCCCGGACTTTGAACTCTCCGATGACAAAGTATGGACATGTCAAGCAGAAGTCCTCTAGCTTGACGGCTCAAGTACAGCGCCACCGCAGCAGACCGGAACGAAATCCGGCACGGTCCGGTCCCCTACTCGTGGAGGACCAATGCGCCACCGTCTGTTTCCACGCGCCCGAAGACACCTCACCCCCCTGTTGTTCGCGGGAGCCCTGACCGTGGGGCTGTGCTCCGCACCGCCGGCCGCCGCCGCTCCCTCGGACATTCCGCCCCAGGAACCCGGCATCACGCTGCGCGTGTTCGACGTGCAGACGCCGCTGAGCAAGCTGTGCACCCTGAAACCGGGTCAGACTCCCAACCACGACAAGCTGATGCCGACGGTCGACTGGTCCACGGAGGCCGACTTCGGCGGGTTGTCCGACCGCTTCGTCACCGAGGCCTCGGGGTACCTGAACGTTCCCGGCGACGGCTCGTACGTGTTCCGCCTGACCAGTGACGACGGCTCACGGCTGGCGATCGACGGCGACACGGTGATCGACCACGACGGGCTGCACGGTGCCGAGCCGAAGGACGGCACGGTCCATCTCACCGCCGGGGCGCACCCCTTGCGCATCGACCACTTCGAGCGCGACGGCGGGCAGCAGCTCCAGCTGGCCTGGAAGCCGCCGGGCGAGAGCGACTTCGCCGTCGTGCCCCAGGAGGTGCTGAGCACCGACGCCGGGGTCGTCCGGGTCACGGCGCCGGGCCGCAAGGAGTGCGAGGCGAGCGGCGACTCCCCCGGCGACGGCCTCCCGCTCACCGGCGTACGCCCCGACCTGACCCTCACCGATCTGCGCCCGGAGGGCTTCAAGCCGCAGGTCAGCGGCATGGACTGGCTGCCCGACGGACGTCTGGCGATCAGCACGTGGGGCGGCACCGACAACGTTGCCGGAGAGGTGTACCTGCTCGACAACGTCACCGGCGCCACGGGCCCCGGCAAGGTCACCGTCACGAAGGTGGCGAGCGGGCTGCGCGAGCCCATGGGGATCAAGTACGTCGACGGAGCCCTGTACGTCTCGCAGAAGCACGAGCTGACACGGCTCGTCGACCGCGACGGCGACGAGGTGACCGACGAGTACCGGACGGTCGCGACCTGGCCCTACGGGGGCAACTTCCACGAGTTCGCCTTCGGCCTGCTCTACCGGGACGGCCACTTCTACGTGAACCTCTCCGTGGCCATCGACCTCGGCGGCGCGACCACCGTGCCGCAGCCGGCACCGGGCCGCGGGGCCACCTACAAGGTCAGCAAGAAGACGGGGAAGATCAGCCCGGTCGCGGGAGGGCTGCGGACGCCCAACGGCATCGGCTGGGGACCCGACGGCAGCATCTTCGCCACCGACAACCAGGGCGGATGGCTTCCCTCGTCGAAGCTCGTGCAGATCAAGCAGGACCGCTTCTTCAACCACTACACCGAGCCCGCCGGCCCCTTCGACGACTCCTCCGTCACCGAGCCGGTGCTGTGGCTGCCGCAGAACGAGATCGCCAACTCGCCCTCCACTCCCCTGTATCTGAAGAAGGGCGCGTTCGCCGGCCAGATGCTGCTGGGCGACGTCACCTACGGCGGCCTGCAGCGCGCTTACCTGGAGAAAGTGAAGGGCCAGTACCAGGGGGCCGTCTTCCGCTACACCCAGGGCCTCGAGGCCGGCATCAACCGGGTCACCCAGGGGCCCGACGGCGCGATCTACGTCGGCGGGCTGGGCGCGGACGGCAACTGGGGCCAGGAGGGCAAGCTCAGGTTCGGCCTGCAGAAGCTGACACCGAACGGCGGTAACACGTTCGACGTCAAGACCATGCGCGCCGTGCCCGGCGGCTTCGACCTGACGTACACCCAGCCGGTGTCCGAGGCCACCGCCGAGCAGTTGGCTGCCCACTACCGCGCGGAGCAGTGGCGCTACACACCGACCGCGGACTACGGAGGTCCGAAGATCGCCGAAGAGCAGCTGGCGGTGCGCTCCGCGACGCTCTCGAAGGACCGGCGTACCGTCAAGCTGCGACTGGACGACCTCAAGCCGGGCCGTGTCGTCCACCTGCGCTCCCCGCGTCCCTTCACGTCGGACTCCGGTGAGCAGCTGTGGAGCACCGAGGCCTGGTACACCCTCAATCGGATCCCGGGCAAGCAGCCCGCTCCCGCGACCCGGTACGAGGCCGAGGAGGCGCGCCTGACGGGCACGGCCGGTGTGAACACCGACCACGCGGGCCATTCCGGCAGCGGCTTCGTGGACCGTTACGCCACCGAGGGCAAGGCCGGTACGACGTTCGACGTGACGGTCCCGAAGCCGGGCACCTACGACGTGGGGCTGCGCTACTCCAACGGGCCGAACCCGTTCCGGGGCACCAAAACCCTGTCCCTGTACGTCAACGGGAAGAAGCTGCGGCAGACGCAGTTGCCTCCCACCGACGACTGGGACTCGTGGTCGACGCGGACCGAACGGCTGGCGCTGCGCGCCGGGAGCAATACGGTCTCCTACCGGTTCGACGCCGGCGACACCGGTCATGTCAATCTCGACATGCTCAGCGTCCATCCGCGCGGAGCCCAGGTCCCGCTCTTCGACGGCACGGCCGCCTCCCAGGCGCAGTGGCAGCACACGGACGGCCGGAATCTGCGCTGGCCGCTCGGTGACGAGAAGTCGATGGAGGTGTGCTGCGGTGACATCCGCACCAAGGACGCGTACCAGGACTTCAGGCTCCACGTGGAGTTCCGGGTACCGCTGCTTCCGCCCGATGTCACCGGACAGGACCGGGGGAACAGCGGCATCTTCCTCCAGGACCGCTACGAGCTCCAGATCCTCGACTCCTACGGTGACACCACGCTCGACACCAACGAGGCGGGGGCCTTCTATCTGAAGCGGGCACCGGACGTCAACGCGGCCACGGCGCCCGAGACCTGGCAGAGCTACGACATCGACTTCCGCGCGGCGCGCTTCGACGACAGCGGCCGCAAGACCGCCGACGCCCGGGTCACGGTGGTGTGGAACGGGAAGAAGGTCCACGACGACATCGTCCTCGACGGACCGACCGCGTCGGGCCGGTCCGAGACTCCTGCCGCGGGAGCGATCCGGCTGCAGGACCACGGGAACAAGGTGAGGTTCCGCAACATCAGGATCACTCCACTGACGTGATCCCCCGTCGTGCCGGGCGGTCCTCGCGGCCGCCCGGCACATTTTTACGTGGCCGCGGAGGCCCCAAAGGGACGCCCCACCGATGGTTCAGACGCGCGCGTCGGACGCCAGCGCCGTGAACGCCGACCAGGCGCAGCGGGAAACGGCCAGCGCCGGACGCCGGGTGTCCTTCGAGTCCCGGACGTGAACGGCTTCGGGGCGCATGGCAACCTCGACGCAGTTGTCGCCCGAGCTGCCGCTGTAGCTGCTCTTGAACCAGGCCGGTTCGGTAGTGGTCATAGCGCTCCTTTCATCTGTTCCAGCAGGCTTGCCGTGGCTTCGTGATCGAGGGCCTGCGAGCGCAGCTTGCCATAGCGTTGGAGCATTGCGCTGACGTCTTTGGGCGGTGTGATCAGGTTGCTTGACTGCTGGCCCTCGGAGTAGCCCACCCACTCGTGCTTGGGCGTCTCCGCGAGGTACATCAGACCGTCGATACCTGCGTGGTCGTACATCCGCAGGGGCATCACCTGAATCTCGATGTTCCTTCGCCCACCCTGTTCGAGCAAGTGCCCCAAGAGCACGCGGGTGACCTCTGGTCCGCCCATGTTCCGTTCAAGTAAAGCCTGTTCGATGATGAAACTGAAGGCTGTGTTCGGCCTCTCGGTGAGGAGCTGCTGCCGTTCCAGTCGGGCGGACACCTGGCGCTCGATCTGGTCGTCGGACAAGGGCGGTAGCCGTCGCGCGAAGATCGCCCGAATGTAAGCTTCCGGCTGCAACAACCCCGGAATCGCCCGGCACTCGTACGCGTACAGCGAGATCGCTTCCTCCTCGATGTTCGCCCACTGTCGAAACCACGTCGCCAATCCCACCTTGCGCGTCAGGCTTCTCGCGGCCGCTCCCAGCACCCGTCCCGCGCCCGCGCCCAGTACCTCGTCCGACCGGTCCAGCAGGTCCCTCGGCGGGAACCGCTTGCCCTGCTCGATCTTGGCGATGTAGGCGGCCGAGTACCGCACCAGCGGGGCGAACTGCTCCTGGGTGAGGCGGGCTTCCTCCCGCAGCGCCTTCAGGACCGCACCGAAGGTCTTGAGGCTGTCCGACAGTTCCGGTTCGCAGCCCCCGTCGGCCCCGCCTTCCCGCCTTGTGGCACTCCCGCCCGCCCCACCGCCGTTGTCCGTCGCCATCGCAGCCGCCTTCCCCTGTGCCGCCGGGCCGTATCCGCCTGCCTGGCCCGAACTCGTGTCGTACCGTGTGCCGTGCGCGCTGCGCCACGCGTGACACACCTATCGTCACGTACAGCGACCGACCCGGTCCAGCGAGTGAACCAGTACAGCGTGATCTGTATCGGCGCCGGACCTGTCGACGGGCCCTCACTTCCCAGCAGGGTGGCCGCCATGTCAGCCCCACGCACGCAAAGCCCCACTCCGGCCCGTACGTTCGCGCAGCGCTTCTCCGCCACGCGGCGTGGGGCCCGGCTCGCCCGGCTGCTCGCCGCGCATCAGCTCACCGAGTGGGGTCATCCGCACGGCTCGGCCGCGTACGACACCGTCGTCCTCGTCGTCGCCGAACTCGCCGCGAACGCCGTCCTTCACGGCTGTGTGCCCGAACGGGATTTCTCCCTGTTCCTCGTCTGTGACGACGTGCGGGGCGTCATCCGTATCGAGGTGTCCGACACCCACCCGGACCCTCCGGCCCCCACGGTGGCCGCGGCGGACGAGGAACACGGCCGTGGCCTGACCCTCGTCGACGCGCTCGCCGCGCGCTGGGGCGTGACGGGCCGTACCGGCCCCGGCAAGACCGTCTGGGCCGAGTGCGCGACCGCTACCGACGAGCCCCGGTCCACGAGGGTGCCGCCGGGGAAGGAAGCGGTTTCGGCGCCACCGCGAGGATGCTCGTGACACGCCCCTGCTCATGGCCTTGTCAGTGTCCCGGATACGGATGTATAACGTTGTAAAACTCGAGCCCGGCGGCTCGGCGCCCGGCTCACGGTGACGGCACCCGCATCTGCACCGGTCCCCGGTTCGGGCCGCTCACGAAGGGATTTGTCGTGCGGGTCAGCCTCAAGGACGTCGCCGCGCACGCGGGGGTCTCCATCAAGACCGTCTCCAATGTGGTGAACAACTACCAGCACGTCACCCCCGCCATGCGCGAGCGCGTCCAGCGATCCATCGACGCCCTGGGCTACCGGCCCAACCTGGCCGCCCGCCACCTGCGCAAGGGGCGTACGGGCATCATCGCGCTCGCCCTGCCCGAACTGGGCAACCCCTACTTCGCCGAACTCGCCGCCGCCGTCATCGACGCCGCGGCGGAGCACGACTACATCGTGCTGCTCGACCACACCGGAGGCCGGCGCGAGCAGGAGATCCTGGTCAGCCAGGGGTTCCGGGCCAGGGTCATCGACGGACTCGTCCTCAGCCCGATCGAGATGGAGGCCAAGGACTTCCAGGACCGCGCCGAGCACGTACCGCTGGTCCTGCTGGGCGAACGGGACTACGACCTGCCGTACGACCACATCGCCATCGACAACGTCGCCGCCGCGCGCGCCGCCGTCCGGCACCTGGTCTCGCTGGGGCGCCGGAAGGTGGCGTTCATCGGAGCGCGTCGGGGGCGCAGTCAGCCCGCCCAACTGCGCGTGCAGGGCTGGCGGGAGGAACTCACCGCCGCCGGACTCCCGGCCGACGGGAGCCTGGTCGCCGCCACCGACGGCTGGGGGCACGCGGACGGAGCCGCGGCGATGGCCCACATCCTGGACGGCGGGGTGCGCCCCGACGCGGTGTTCGCCTACAACGACCCGATGGCCATCGGGGCGATGCGGGTCCTCCACGAGCGCGGCCTGCGGGTCCCCGAGGACATCGCCGTCGTCGGATTCGACGACGTGCTCGAAGGGCGTTTCAGCGCGGTGACGCTCACCTCCGTGTCACCGGACAAGACCGCCATCGGCCGTCTCGCCGTCGAGTCGGTGCTCGCCCGGCTCCACGACGCGGATCCGGAGCCGCGCCGCATCTGGGCGGACTACCGGCTGGTCGAACGGGAGAGCACACTGGGCCGGCCCGCGGGCACCAGCGGCGCGAACGCCTGATCCCCGCTCCGCCCGTCCTCCCTTTCCCCGCACTCCTCCCAACCCGCCTTGTGCGCAAGGGGTTTACAGCATCCTTCCAACGATGTAAAAACCTGATGGCGGCGAACCGGACGCCGCCTCGCACACCGGGAGCACCACCAGTTCCGCGCGCCCTACCGCTCCCCAGTTCCCTTTCAGCGTCACCCGGATCGGGGTCACCATGCAGCGCACCACCCACCGCTCTCCTCTCCTCGCCCGTCCCGTGATCGTGGCCATGGCCGCCGCGGTGGCCCTCACCGCCACCTCCTGCGCGAAGTCGGAGGACGACGCCTCGACCGGCAAGAAGTCCCCGTCCGCCGCGGCCGACGCGGGCCAGAAGGTCGCCTCGCCGAAGCCGGGCGGCAAGACCTGCACCATCGACGCGTACGGCGGCGAGAAGCTCGACCTCAAGGGTGCGACCGTCGGCTTCTCCCAGTCGGAGAAGGAGGCCAACCCCTTCCGCATCGCCGAGACGCAGTCCATCAAGGACGAGGCGGCGAAGCGGGGCGTCAAGCTGCTGACGGCCAACGCCCAGTCGCAGTTCTCCAAGCAGATCAGCGACGTCCAGGACCTGCTCGCCAAGGGCGCCGACCTGCTGGTCATCGCGCCGCTCAACTCCGACGGCTGGGACCCGGTGCTGCAGGCCGCCGCCGCGAAGAAGGTCCCGATCGTCACGATCGACCGCAAGATCAACGCCACGGCCTGCGAGGACTACGTCTCCTTCATCGCCTCGGACTTCGTCGAGCAGGGCCGACGGGCCGCCGACCAGATGATCGAGGCCACGGGCGGCAAGGGCGAGGTCGCGATCCTGCTGGGCGCGGCCGGGAACAACGTCACCACCGAACGCACCAAGGGCTTCAAGGACCGCGTGGCCGAGAAGGCCCCCGGCCTGAAGGTCGTCTTCGAGCAGACCGGTGACTTCGCCCGGGAGAAGGGCCAGCAGGTCACCGAGCAGCTCATCCAGTCCAAGCCCGGCATCAAGGGCATCTACGCGGAGAACGACGAGATGGGCCTGGGCGCGGTGGCCGCGCTCAAGGGCGCGGGCAAGAAGGCCGGCGATGTCGAGATCGTCACGGTCGACGGCACGCGCAACGCCGTGCAGGGCATCGTGGACGGCTGGATCACCGGTGTGGTCGAGTCCAACCCGCGGTTCGGCCCGCTGGCGTTCGAGACGCTGGACACCTTCACGCAGGGCAGGGAAGTGGCCCAGGACATCATCATCGAGGACGGCGCCTACGACACCGGCAACGCCAAGCAGGACCTCGGCAGGGCCTACTGATCCCCGCGGGGCCCGGCCTTCCCGGCGGGCCCCGCCACCACGTCACCCCTCATTTCCGCGTCACTTTTCACTTCCTGACCCACTTCCTGGAGGCACAGGTGGCTCCCCCCGCCGAAGTCCTCGCCGTCCGCGGACTGAGCAAGACCTTCCCCGGCGTCCGGGCCCTGGACGACGTGGACCTGACCCTGCACCCGGGCGAGGTGCACGCCCTGATCGGCGAGAACGGCGCCGGCAAGTCGACCCTCATCAAGCTGCTCACCGGGGTCTACCGGCCCGACGCCGGTGACATCGTTTTCCAGGGCCGTGACGTCTCCTTCGCCACTCCGCTGGAGGCGCAGAAGGCCGGGATCTCGACCATCTACCAAGAGGTCAACCTCATCCCGCTGCTGAGCGTGGCCCGCAACCTCTTCCTCGGCCGCGAGCCGCGCACCCGCTTGGGCCTGCTGGACTTCGCCCGCATGCACCAGGAGGCCGAGGAGACGCTGCGCGCCTACGGGGTCCGGGTGGACGTCCGCCTGCCGCTGCGCGCCCTCGGCGTCGGCGCGCAGCAGATGGTCGCCCTGGCCCGTGCGGTGGCCACCGAGGCACGCGTGGTCATCATGGACGAACCGACCTCCTCCCTCGAACCGCGCGAGGTCGAGACGCTGTTCTCGGTGATCCGGCGGCTGCGCGACGACGGCATCGCGGTCGTCTACGTCAGTCACCGGCTGGACGAGCTGTACGCCGTGTGCGACACGGTCACCGTGCTGCGCGACGGGCGCCGTGTCCATCACGGCCGGCTCGCCGACCTCGGCCGTCTCTCCCTGGTGTCGACCATGCTGGGCCGGGAGCTGGGCGAGGTCCGCGAGGAGGGCCTGACCAAGTTCACCGGCGACCACCACGCTGCTGGCGCCCAACCTGTGCTGGAGGCACGGGATCTGACGGTCCCGCACCGCCTGCGGGGCGTGTCCGTGACGATCCGTCCCGGCGAGGTCGTGGGGCTCGGCGGGCTGCTCGGGTCCGGGCGGACCGAGACGGCCAAGGCCATCTCGGGTGCGCTGGCGACGAGTTCGGGCCGGGTCGTGGTGGCCGGTGTGCCACTGCGCGGCGGGTCCACGCCCGCCGCCATCCGGGCCGGTGTCAGTCTGCTGCCCGAGGACCGCAAGAGCGAGGGCATCGTGCCCGGTCTCTCGGTCCGCGAGAACATCGCGCTGGCCGTGCTGCCCCGGCTGTCCCGCTTCGGTCTGGTCTCCGAGGCACGCGTCGACCGTGTCGTCGACACGTTCATCGAGCGGCTGCGCATCAAGGCGTCCTCGCCGCACCAGAAGGTCGGTGAACTGTCCGGCGGCAACCAGCAGAAGGTGCTGCTCGCCCGCTGGCTGGCGATGAACCCCAAGGTGCTGCTGCTGGACGAGCCCACCCGGGGCATCGACGTCGGGGCCAAGGCCGAGGTGCAGAAGCTCGTGGACGAACTGGCCGAGGACGGCCTGGCCGTCCTGCTCATCTCCTCCGATCTGGAGGAACTGATCGAAGGGTCCGACCGCGTGGTCGTACTGAAGGACGGTGCGGTCGTCGGCGAGCTGGCCGGCGACGAGGTCACCGAGGACACACTCATGCGGACCATCGCCGGGCACCCCCCGGCCGGACACACGGCCGGGGCCACGGCCGTCAAGGAGGCCGGCGATGGCTGAAGCAGTCCTCCGCACCGCACCGCTGGACCGGACCCGCGTCCTGCAGTGGCTGCAGACCTACGGCGTCTACGCCGGCGTGGCGCTGCTCCTGGTCGTCAACATCGTCATCACCCCGTACTTCCTGTCCGCGGAGAACTTCCGCACCCAGGCCGTGCAGGTCGCCCCCGTCATGATCGTCGCGATCGGGATGGCCCTGGTCATCGGAACCGAGGGCATCGACCTGTCGGTCGGTGCGGTGATGGCCCTCGCGGCGTCCGTGACGGCCCTCTACCTCGGCTACGGTCTCCTGCCCGCGCTGCTGGTGGTGGCGGTGTTCGCCGCCGCGATCGGGCTGGCCAACGGGACGCTGGTCGCCCTCGTCGGGGTGCAGCCGATCGTGGCCACGCTGGCGCTCATGGTCGGCGGCCGGGGTCTCGCGCTGGTGCTGCTGCCGCAGCTGGAGGATCTGCGCAATCCGGGGCTCGCCTCCCTGGGGTCCGGTGCCGTACTCGGCATCCCGTACCTGATCCTCATCGCCGCCGCCCTGGCGCTGCTGGCGGCGTTCGTGGTGCGCCGCACCACGTTCGGACGCCAGCTCCTCGCCATCGGCGACAGCCGGCCCGCGGCGCAGCTGGCCGGCCTGCCGGTGCGGCGCGTACTGATCATCGTCTACGTGCTGTGCGCGCTGCTCGCGGCCGTGGCGGGCGTCCTGGCCACCGCGCGGCTCCAGGCCAGCGACCCGACCTCGCTGGGCAATCTGATGGAGCTGTCCGCCATCACCGCCGTCGTGGTCGGCGGGACTCCGCTGACCGGCGGCCGGGTCAACATCGCCGGCACCGTGGCGGGAGCCGTGCTCATCCAGCTGCTCACCGCCACCCTCATCAAGCACGACCTGCCGCCGTCGTGGACCCAGATCGCGCAGGCCATAGTGATCGTGTGCGCGGTCTACGCGGCACGGGGACGGGGGAAGCGATGACCGCCACGAAGACGGACGTGCCCGTGGCCACCGCGGGCGGTGAACCGCCGAAGGCCACCGGGCCCGAGGGGTCCGCGCGCGCGGAGCGGCTGAGCGGACTGGTCCAGCAGCACGGGGCGCTGGCCGTGCTGGTGGTCGTCTCCCTGGTGGCGTCGTTCAGCTTCGACTCCTTCGCCACCGGGGACAACGTCGGCAACATGGCGACGAGTTCGGCGTTCCTGGCGATCGTCGCGCTCGGGATGACCTTCGTCATCATCACCGGGGGCATCGACCTGTCGGTCGGTTCCCTGTTCGCCCTGGGCGGTGTCCTGGCGGCCTGGGGGTCGCGGCACGGGACGCCGGCGGCGCTGCTGCTGCCGCTGGTGGTGTGCGGCGGGATCGGCGTGGTCAACGGGCTGCTGGTGGCCCGTTCCCGGCTGGCGCCGTTCATCGTCACGCTGGCGGCGATGCTCGGGGCGCGCGGCCTGATGCTGGCCCTCACCGACGAGGGCGCCGAGACGTATCTGATCGGCAAGGGCTCCTTCCTCGCCGAACTCGGCCAGGGCACCACCTTCGGCGTCGGCAATCCGGTGTGGATCACCCTGGCGCTGTTCGCCGCGGGCGCCGTCGTGCTGCGCCGCACCCGCTTCGGGCAGCATGTGTACGCGGTCGGCGGCAACGAGGACGCGGCGGCCCTGATGGGTGCTCCGGTGGCCCGTACGAAGATCCTCGTCTACACGCTGTCCGGGCTGCTGGCCGGTCTTGCGGGCGCGCTGAACGCGGCGTGGCTCGCCTCCGGGGTGACCATCCTCGGCAACGGGATGGAGCTCGAGGCCATCTCCGCCGTCGTGATCGGCGGCACCCTGCTCACCGGCGGCCTCGGATTCGTCAGCGGCTCTCTGGTGGGCGTCCTGCTGCTCAAGGTGATCCAGAACGTCATCAACCAGATCGGCTCCCTGGACTCCTCCTACCAGCAGGTCGTCAGCGGCGCCTTCCTGGCCGTCGTGGTCGTCGCCCAGACCTGGCTGGGCCGCAGACGCCAGTTGCTCTGAAGCTCCGGACGCGGCAGCCCTCCCTCCCCGGACCGGCTGCCGCGTCCGGCTTTCGGGGCGGCCGGCTCCCGGTTCCCCTACGGGAACCGGGAGCCGGCGGTCCCGCGCACACGCACGTGTACCGCCCCCACTCTCCGAGGAGGCACGATGCGTCGAATACCCGTACCGCGTTCACCGGTTCACGGGCCAGGACACCGGCGGTGGTGGGTCACCACCGCGCTGATGGTGCTGGCTCTGTTCGGCTCCGCGGCCCTCACCGGGTCCGCCACCGCTACTGCCGCACCCCAGGCGTGGACGCCCAAACCCGCGCCGATGACCACCCCCTGGACCCACCAGGTCCCCGTCGACACACCCCTGCCCGAGTATCCTCGCCCCCAGCTCACCCGCCCCGACTGGGCCAATCTCAACGGCATCTGGGACTTCGCCGTCACCTCGGCCGACGCCGGCCGGCCGGCGTCGTTCACCGAGCAGATCCGGGTGCCGTTCGTGGCCGAGTCCGCCCTGTCCGGCATCCAGCGCCGGATCACACAGAACGACAAGCTCTGGTACAAGCGCACCTTCACCGTGCCGTCCGGCTGGAACGGCCGCCGTGTGCAGCTCCACTTCGGCGCCAGTGACTGGCGTACGACCGTGTGGGTCAACGACCGGCAGGCCGGTGCGCCGCACAGCGGCGGCTTCGACGCCTTCTCCTACGACATCACCGACCTGCTCGGCAGTGGCACCAACACCGTCGTCGTCTCCGTGTGGGATCCGACCCAGACCGGCGGTCAGGCCGTGGGCAAGCAGCGGATCAACGACGTGACACCGCATCCGGGCGGCGGCATCTTCTACACCGCCGCGTCCGGCATCTGGCAGACGGTGTGGCTCGAGCCCACGGCGCCCGCGCACATCACCCGCCTCGACATGGTTCCCGACCTGGTGAACAACCGGCTCAAGGTCACGGTGCGGGGCGCCGGGACGAACGGCCACCAGGCCCGGATCACGGTCTCCGCCGGCGGCAGTGCGGTGGGCACCGCCACCGGCCCCGTGGGCAGCGAGTTCACCGTGCCGGTGCCCTCCGCCCGGCGGTGGACCCCGGACGATCCCTTCCTCTACGACGTACGGGCGGATCTGCTCTCCGGCGGCACGGTGGCCGACTCCGTCGGCAGCTACACCGGGATGCGCTCCGTCGGCATCGCGCGCGTCGGCGGTGTCCTGCGTCCCGTCCTCAACGGCGAGTTCGTCTTCCAGTCCGGCACCCTGGACCAGGGCTACTGGCCGGACGGCATCTACACCGCGCCCAGCGACGCCGCCCTCCGGTACGACCTGCAAAAACACAAGGACCTCGGCTTCAACATGGTCCGCAAGCACATCAAGGTGGAGCCGCAGCGCTGGTTCTACCACGCGGACCGGCTCGGCCTGCTGGTGTGGCAGGACATGCCGTCCATGGACCTGCGCACACCGGACGCGGCCGCCCGTACCCAGTGGGAGGCCGAGTACGACCGCGTCATCGACCAGCACCGCAGCTCGCCCTCGGTGGTGATGTGGGTCAACCAGAACGAGGGCTGGGGCCAGTACGACCAGGCCCGCATCGCGAACGAGGTGAAGGCGTACGACCCGTCCCGTCTGGTGAACAATATGAGCGGTGTCAACTGCTGCGGCTCCGTCGACGGCGGCAACGGGGACGTCGTCGACCACCATGTCTACGTCGGTCCCGGCACCACGGTGCCCGACGCAGGCCGTGCGGCCGTTCTCGGCGAGTACGGCGGCCTGGGCCTGAAGGTGTCCGGTCACGAGTGGTATCCCGGCGGCGGCTTCAGCTACGAGGACCAGCCCGACGCGGCCCACCTCGGCAACCGGTTCGTCGGCCTGCTGGACGCGATCCGCGAGGTGCGGCTGGAGCGGGGCCTGTCCGGCGCGGTCTACACCGAGATCACCGACGTGGAGAAAGAGGCCAACGGCCTGCTCACCTACGACCGTCAGGTCGTGAAGGTGGACGAGGCGCGGATCAGGGCCGCCAACCGGGCCCTGATCGAGGCGTCCCGCTCGCCGGCGGCACCCGTCACCCTGCCGACCGGTCAGCACCGGTCTCTCGGCGTGACGACGCCGGGGCTGACGAACCGGTACGTGCGCCACCAGGACGGCGCGGTGTTCACCGAGGCCGTGGACGGCGGCAGCAGCGCGTTGCTGAAGAACGACGCCACCTGGAGGATCGTCCCCGGTCTCGCTGACGGCTCCTGCTACTCGTTCGAGTCGCGGAACTATCCCGGCGAATATCTGCGCCACCGCGAGTACCGCGTGTACAAGGAGTCCGGCAGCGGCGACCTGTTCCGGGCGGACGCCACCTTCTGCCCGGTGCGCGGCGCGAACGGGGCGGTGCGGCTCTCCGCCTACAACTTCCCCGAGCAGTATCTTCGCCACTACGACGCCCGGTTGTGGCTGGCGACCCCGGGCGGTACACACACCTGGGACAATCCCGCCCTGTTCGCGGAGGACACGACCTGGACCGTGACGGCGCCCTGGGCGCCGTGAGCGGTGTGCGGCGCCCCGGGTGAGGGGTGGCGGCGGTCCTCGGCTCGTCGCCGCCCACGCGTTCCCGGGCCGGTGCTCCCCCGGCGGACGGAAGGTGCGGGTGCCGGACGGCACCCGCACCTTTCCGCTATCCCCGGGGTGGCGCCGGCGGGCACGGTCATCCGTGCCCGCCGGCGCCCCGACTACGGCTTCTCCCGGTCGTGCAGGGCGCTCACCTCCTCGGCGGTGAGTGCCCTGTCGTACGCGTGGACCTCGTCCACCGCGCCGTCCCAGAAGTCGGTGTCGCCGCCGTTCCACTGGGCGCGGCCCACGGCGAGCGGTCCGGTGCCGACGTAGGCGGGGCCGGCGGTGGAGGTCGCCGCCGGTTCGCCGTCGACGTAGAGGTCGATCTCGCCCCGCGCGTCGTCACGGACACCGACGAGGTGGTACCAGCGGCCCGTGTCCGGCTTCGTCTCCAGCCGGGCGCGCTTCCCGTCGGGGGTGCTGAAGGCGAAGGCGCCCTGCCCGTACTGCAGGTAGAACGGGCTGGCCTGTCGCCGCCCGTCCTGACTGATCGCGGTGGCGTAGTTGCCGGGGAGCGAGTCGAGCCTGACCCAGCCGGCGACGGAGTAGCTGCCGGTGGTGTCGAGCACGGGGCCGTCGGTCTCGGCGTGCTGCCCCTGCCCGTCGAACTCGAGCGCGCTGCCGTTGACGCCGGGGGTCCAGCCGGCGCCCTCGGTGAGCGTCAGGGGCTTGCCGTTGGGGCCGCCGTCCTTCGCGGTCGTGCCGGTGCCCTCGTCGAGGGTCCAGTGGCCGCCGCCCTTCAGCTGCTCCCGCTCGCCCGCGGCGGCGCCGGCCGCGATCACCTTGCGGTTGGCCTCGCGCACCCGGACCGGGTCGACCTTGATCTCCCGGCGGTCGTAGGTGTAGAGGCCGTTGAGCTCGTTCTCCAGGTCGGTGACCTGTGTGTACACCGAACCGGAGAGTTCGGCGGCGGCCTGGTCGAGGTAGAACCGCTCGGTGTTCTCCACGTACTTGCGGGTCAGCGCCTCCTTGTCGGCGACTCCGCTGTAGATCACCGTCGGCGTGCCCGGCCACATGTGGCCCGGGGCGCGCAGGGTGAAGCCGCCGTGCTCGCCGTCCATGGCCGCCCGGTGGTCGGGGAACGGCGGGTCGTCGTTGTTGTAGTCGTGGTGGTCGATGATGTCGCCCTTGCCCGAGTCGCCCTTGGAGTTGCAGCAGTTGACACCGCTGTGGGCGTTGACGACGCGGGAGGGGTCGGCGGCCTTCACCGACTCGGCGATGCGACCGCTCTCCTCGCGGTTCCACTCGCCCCAGCCCTCGTTGAAGACGATCCAGCCGATGACCGAGGGCGAGTTGTGGTGCTGGCGCATCATCTCGCGGCCCTGGTCGACGAAGGCCTTCTGCCCGGTCTCGTTGGTGATGTTCCCGGAGACGAAGTCCTGCCAGACCAGCAGGCCGAGCTTGTCGGCGTGGTAGAACCAGCGCGCCGGCTCCACCTTGATGTGCTTGCGGACGGCGTTGAACCCGAGCTTCTTGTGCGCCTCGAGGTCGAAGGCCAGCGCCTTGTCGCTGGGGGCGGTGTAGAGGCCGTCGGGCCAGAAGCCCTGGTCGAGGGTGGCGAGGGAGAAGACGGGCTTCCCGTTGAGCACCAGCTTCTGGTAGCCGCCGACCTCCTCGATCCCGATCTCGCGCATGCCGAAGTAGCTGCCGACCCTGTCGGCCGACCTGCCGTCGGTCAGCCTGACGTCGAGGTCGTAGAGGTAGGGGTCGTCGGGGCTCCACAAGTGTTGTTTCTTCACGGGGAGGTGGAGCCGGCGGTTGGCGGGCCCGCTGGCCTTGCCGACGACCTTCCCCCGGGCGTCGCGGGCGACGGCCTCCACGCGCGCCTTCGTGGAGGCACCCTCGGACTCGACGGTCACCGCCAGACTGCTGGTGTCGATGTCGGGCGTGGTGACGACGTTGTCAATGGCCGTGTCGGCGACGGGCTCCATCCAGACCGTCTGCCAGATCCCGGACGACTGGGTGTAGAAGATGCCGCTGGGATGGGTGTGCTGCTTGCCCGTCGGCTGGTCGGCGCCGCCGGTGTCGGTGACCGCGACCACGACCTCCTGCGCGCCCCTGCCCTTGAGCGCGTCGGTGATGTCGGCGCTGAACGCGGTGTATCCACCGGTGTGTTCGGCGACCTTCTTGCCGTTGACCCAGACGCGGGCCTGGTAGTCCACGGCGCCGAAGTGGAGCTTCAGTCGCTTGCCCTGGCCGACCTTCCAGTTCTTCGGCACCTCGACGAGCTTGCGGTAGAACATGTGGTCCTCGTGCCGTTCGAGCCCGGACAACTGGGACTCGACGGGGAACGGCACGGTGATCTTCTCGTCCAGGTTCCTGCCGAAGACCGGCTGCTCGCCCGCCTTCGCGCCGCTGAACTGCCAGGTGCCGTTGAGGTTCTTCCACTGGGAGCGCACCTGCTGCGGACGGGGGTGCTCCGGCAGCGGGTCCTTCCTGTCCAGCTTGTCGCCCCACGGTGTGGTGAGCCGGTGACCGGAGGCGTTCGTGGCGTAGCGGACGATCCGGGGCACGGTCTTGCCACCTGCCGTCAGCCCGCCTTCGCCGTCGTAGGTGAACCGAACCTGTTGGTTCTTCTGGATGGGCTTCGAGAGCGTGACGAGGAGGGAGGTACGGTCGCCGGGTACGGCCTTCACCGACGTGACCGGCATGGCGGTCGTGTCGGCCTCGATCTTCAGGTGCCCCGCGACCTCGTCGAGGTCGCCGACCCGTTCCTCGAAGCGGGCGCGCAGCCGCTTCCCGTCCTCGGCGACCGACAGGTCCACCGGAAAGACCTCGAAGCCGGCGGGCGGTGTGAACGCCGACTCGGGGACGAGTTGCTTGGGTGTCGTCGGGCTCGACCAGCGCAGGAACATGTTCGACCCGCCGAGGTCCTGGAACATCTCCAGCCGGAAGGTGTGCTTCTCACCGGCGGCCAGCCTGATCGGCTCGCTGGTCTGTTCCCTGTCCCAGTCCGGCTCCCAGTGGTCGATGACCGGCTTGTCGTCGACGAAGAGGCGGAATCCGTTGTCGCCGGTGGCGTAGAACGTGTAGTCGCCGGTCGCCGGTGCCTCGATCTGCCCCGTCCAGCGGGCGGTCGTGTGCTCCGTCCTCCCGGTCAGTTCCTCGAAGGTACTCGTCAGGCCGGAGAAGTTGATCTGCGGTTCCAGGAGGGTCCCGCCGAGCTCGGCGAAGTCCCTGGCTCCCGGCGCGGACATGCTGAAGTACTCGCCCTTCAAGCCGTGCTGCTCGACGGCGGCATCGGCTGCCGTGCCGACGGTACGCGCGGACGTGCTGCTGCTCGCGGGTTCCGCGGCCGCCGCGGCGGGAACCGCGGCACTCGTGGGCAGGACCAGGGCCGCGGCGGTCAGCAGAGCCCACCACCGGGCTCTCGGGCGGGTGTGTTGTCTTGTCATCGAACCTTTCCTCGCGCAGGGGGCATGGAGACAGGACGAAACGGGACTGCATCAGTTGAACGGCCTTACCGGCGGGGGGTGTTCACCGGCGGTCGGCGCGGACCCGCCGGTACGACACGGAACCGGCGCTGCGACGACCCGGATCCTTTCAACGTTGGAAATTCACTGTGCAGCGGAATGACAACACGTCACCCGGCGGCTGTCCAGACCTCGCGCACAGCCGGCCGCCCGTCGGAAACCGGTGCCGCCTCGACGGGGCCGACGGTCTTCGCGGGCGCGCGAGGGGGTATGCAACGGGAGTATGTTCGAGGCGGGCTGCCACTGCCTCCCCGGCCCGGAGGGGGCGGGGTGCTGCGGCGGGCCACGAAGGACTGTGGCGGGTCGCGGCGCAGAACTCAGGGAATGCGGGCGACCCCGACGTACAGCGGGATCTGCTCACTTCGGCCGTGCTGCTCCCCGGGCTCCGGGTGCCAGCGCTCCGCGAGCTCTATGCCGGGGTCGATCAACTCGAGTCCCGTGAAGAACCTGGCGAACTCGTCGCGTGACCGGACCTGGGCGGAGGTCCCTCCCTTGCGGTAGACCTCGACGACGCGCTCCCAGGTCTCGGCGTCGAAGTCTCCTGTCGCGTGGGAGAGAGCCAGATAGCTGCCGGGAGCAAGGGACTTGAGCAGTTCGGACACGATCCGGTAGGGATCGTCCTCCTCTGCCACCAGGTGCAGCAGAGCCACCAAGGACAGGGTGACCGGCTGCTCGAAGTCGAGGGTCTCCCTCGCCGCCGCGAGGATCTTCTCCGGCTCCCTCGCGTCGGCCTGTATGTAGGCGGTGCCGCCCTCCGGCGTGCTGTGCAGGAGCGCCTCGGAATGCCTGAGGACGATCGGGTCGTTGTCCGCGTACACCACGCGGGCCTCGGGCGTGACTCTCTGGACGATCTGGTGGAGATTGGGTTCGGTGGGTATTCCCGTGCCGATGTCGAGGAACTGACGGACGCCCCGCTCCGCGAGCAGCCGGGCGGCCCGGTGCATGAAGTCGCGGTTGACCCGCGCCATTTCCTTCACCGCGGGGAAAAAGGAGATCACCTTCTCGGCGGCTTCCCAGTCGACGGGATAGTTGTCCTTTCCCTCGAGGAAGTAATCGTACATTCGAGCCGACTGGGGTTTACTGGTGTCGATGTCGTCCGCGTTGAATCCCGCGTCTGTCACTTCATTCCTCCGCTACGGCATCGGCATGGTGATTCGTTTCGTTCAGCTGGTACTGATCAGTACGCTTCAGTGCGCTCATGAAGGGACGCGCCCCGGCATGTTCCCGGCAGGTCTCAGGCGACGAGGAAGTCGACCGCTCCCGACTTGGCCGCTCTGACCAGTTCGGCGATCGCGGCGGTGGTGCAGATGAGGGCGGGGCCGTCGGGGTCCGTCGACTGCCTCAGTGCCACTCTCCCCCCGCCGAGTTTCTTCACCTCGACACAGTTTCCGTTATTGCTGCCGCTCCACGGTTTGTGCCATCCTTCGGTTCCCAGATCACCTGTGGCGTTCATCGTGTGCTTCATCGTTCCCACTCCTTGCGGACGTCCGAAAGGAATTCCCTGGTGCGCCCCTTGGACATGGCTTGGGCACTCATCCGGTCGAGCACCTCACGGTGCAGAGCGACTTCCCTCCGATCTTCGCTGTACTGGGCGCCGCCGAGGTTGTCCGTGCCGACGATGTCCGGGAAATCCGGCATCGGAAGACGGAAGAGGGTGAAGGGGCCGAAGGCGCCCGGGTGCAGTCCGGCGGTGAAGGACAGCACCTGAAGCGTGACGTTCGACAGGTCCGTCACCTCGATCAGACGGTCGATCTGGGCCTTCATGACCTCGTGTCCGTCGGCCGGTCGCCGCAGGACGGTCTCGTCCATGACGATCCACAGCCGGGGCGCAGCCGGGCTCCGGCGGGTGAGCAGCGCCTGACGCTCCATCCGCAGTGCCACACGCCGGGTCAGTTCCTCCGGCGTCGGGTGGGGCCGGCTCAGCCTCAGGACGTCGCGGGCATAGTCCTCGGTCTGGAGGAGTCCCGGGACGACATGGGGTTCGTAGCCCCGTATGTGGGTGGCCGAGTTCTCCAAGCTGACGTGCACCGCGAACCAGTCCGGCAGGGCATCACGGTAACTCTTCCACCAGCCGGGCTGGTTGGCCTGGTCGGTCAGGGCGAGGAACTCCCGGGCCTCGTCCTCCGGTACGCCGTAGATCTCCAACAGCGCCTTGACCGTGGCCCACTTCAGGGTGACCTTGGCCTGCTCCATCCTGGTGACCGTGGTGTGGGCCTGGCGCAGCCTGGCACCGACGTCCTGTGCCGAGAGGCCCTTGGCCCGCCGCAGTTCCTGGAGCCGTCTGCCCAGCACCATCTGAAGCACGGTCGGGGCCGACCGCGGTGCGCTCACGTCGCATGCCTCCTCGAACGGCCGATCGCCGAGCAGTCTGCCACGGGCCCCACCCCGCGGACAGGTGAACAGCAAGGTTGTGCACTGTGCAAAGTGATGGGTTGCCAGGGCAGTCGCGGGGCAACCATAGTGACGGGGTGACCAGGTTTCTCCGGACCGCACGCCAGGCGCCGGCTACGCGTGGCCACGTGGACACCTGTCATGACCGCTCCCCCCAGCGCACGGCATCCGGTGTTCCCCCACGTTAGGAATCGTTCGTGGCCTTAACCGACGCCACCCCCACGGCCGGTGGCACCCCTCCCCCCGACCTCGGCGGCGCCGCCTGCCGGGCCGCCTACTTCCTGCCCTCCGACCGCAGAACCGTCGGGAGGGCCCGTCACCTCGTGACGGAGCAGCTCGGCGTCTGGGGCGTCGTCCCGGACACCTGCGACACAGCGGCCCTCGTGGTGAGTGAGCTCCTCACCAACGCCGTCCTCCACACGAGCAGCCGGAGAGTCGCCTGCACCCTGGGAGCCACGCCGGACCTGGTGCTGATCCAGGTCACGGACGACGGCAGCGGTCCGTCCGTGCCCCGGACGCGACGGGCCGATGCCCGGGACGAGGTCGGACGCGGGCTGCTGCTGGTCAAGGCGGTGTCGGAGCGCTGGGGGGTGGAGGTCGCCGAGTACGGGGACGGCCGGACCGTATGGGCGACGCTGCGCACGACCCGGCCCTGAGCCCACAGCCGGTCCGCCCGGCCGGTTGTCGCCGCCCGGCCCGCACTCTGACATCATGGACCAAACGGAACTCCGCTCCGGAATGAGGGTACGGAACCACGTTCCGTACAGCAGGTCCGGCAGCGGAGGGAGTGACGCGGTGAGCGACACGGTGAGCGACACCGACGGCAGCGGCAGCAAAGAAGCGGGGCGCGCGGGCCGGCCCAAGCGGACGGACGCCCGGCGCAACGAGAAGGCGTTGCTCGACGCGGCGGCCACCGTCTTCGTCACGTCGGGCGTGGATGCGCCGGTGCGCGACATCGCGGCCGAGGCCGGTGTCGGGGTGGGCACGATCTACCGCCACTTCCCGACCCGGGCGGATCTCATCATCGCCGTCTACCGGCACCAGGTCGAGGCCGGCGCCGAGGCCGGCCCGGCCCTCCTGGAGAGCAGCGCGACGCCGTACGCGGCGCTGCGGGAATGGATCGGTCTCTTCGTCGACTTCCTGGTCACCAAGCACGGACTCGCCGGTGTGCTGCAGTCCGACAACGCCGGCTTCGAGACGCTGCACGTCTACTTCCTCGACCGGCTCGTGCCCGTGTGCTCCCAACTGCTCACCGCTGCGGCCGCGGCCGGTGAGATCCGCCCCGACGTGGAGGCCTACGCGCTCATGCGCGGCGTGGGGAACCTCTGCATCGGCGCGGACAGCGATCCCCGCTACGACGCACGCCGACTGGTCGACCTCCTCGTCACCGGGCTGCGGCAGCCGCACTGACGCTCGTGGGTGTCCCTTCTCGCCGCTACGTTTCCGTGCCGGCCTGCCGCAGCCATGAAGCACCGGCTGTGACCTCGCCGGGGTGGAAGAATGCCGGGATGGTCGACCGCGCGTTCGCCGTCCGCCTCGTCGAGGCGCAGTGGGAGCAGTGCAGTTCGCCGACGGCGCCGACGGCGACCTGGGCGCCGCCGCTGCGGCTGAGCGGCACCACGGGGATTCCGCAGTCGTGCCGGCACCGCCCGCCGGACCTCACTCCCCGGCCGGTCAGCGGTTGCCGGCCTCCCTCGCCGCCTGCTCCAGTCGGCGTCGGTGGGCCTCCCACCAGGCCGCGTCACCGGACGGCAGGCCGCTCGCCCCCTTCCCCCAGCCGACGGCCCCGTCGATGAGCTCCCGCATGATGTCCGCCTGGCCGGCGTGCCGGTGGGTGTCGGCGATCACGCGCACCAGGAGGTGGTGCAGCGTGGTCTCCCTCCGCTCCTGGGGCCACCAGGGGACGTGGCCGACGGTGTCGAGCGCGAGTGCCGCGAACGTGCTGTCCGCGTGCTCCCAGGCCCGGTGGTAGAGCGCGACGATCTCCTCGCGCGACTCGTCCGCGGTGGCCCACATGTCCGCGTTGGGTTCGGCCTCCTCCGTGTACCACCAGGACGGCGGATCCTGCGGGAAGAACGGCCGGCCGAACACGTCGCCGAAGTAGCCCAGTTCCACTCCGGCGGCGTGCTTGACCAGCCCCAGCAGGTTGGTGCCGGTGGGCGTCAGCGGGCGGCGGACGTCGTACTCCGAGAGCCCTTCGAGCTTCCACACCAGGGCTTGTCTGGCGTCCTGCAGATATTGGGTCAGGTCCGCTTTCGGGTTCGGTTCCGTCATGTCCCGCAGTCTCGCACCGGGCACTGACAGCCGGGCGTCCGGCGCCGAGGGCCAGGGCGGCCGGGGTCATCGTCCGAGGACGGAGGAGAACGCGTTGCGGATGTCGGACTTCGAGGGCGTGACGTACTTGTTCGAAGGAATGACGCCGTAGGTGAAGAAGAGCGACGGGCAGGTGGAGCCGCTGATCTGCACCGTGCGGTCGGCGACGCGCTTGCCGGTGCGCAGCGCGTACACCTTCACCGGGAGCGAGATCCTGCGGAACGTGACGTCGGTGATCCGCCCGCTGGTCTCACTCCGGTAGGGGCAGGTGCGGACGGCGCTTCCGAAGTCCTGCCGGCCCACGCACACCACCAGTGCGGCCTTTGCCGCGTCGGTGGTCCGCCAGGCGCCGGGGAGCTTGCCCGAGTGCTCGCTGTCTCCCAGGAACAGGGCCCGGCCGGAACCTGCGCGGCGAGCCGGAGCCCCCTCGTACTTCGCCGGCGCCTCGCAGTAACGGTTCTCGCGCACCAACTCCTGTACCTCGTCCAGTTGCAGGGCCAGCACGGCCTTCCTGATCGCCTTGCGGGCCCGGCCCTCATGGCTGTCGCCGGGGTACTCGTCCAGCAGCCGCTGGTAGCGGGACTCCGCCTGCGACCACTCCTGTGTGCTCATCAGGGCGTCGCCGCAGCCCATCAGCGCGGCCGGAGCGAGCCGGTCGGCGGTCTCGGAGGAGCGGTCCAGGACCTGCCGGCCCGGCTCGGACTCCCGGTCGCTGAGCCAGTCCGTGATCCGGACCGTCTCGCAGGCGTCGTCGGTGGGCAGCCCGTCCAGGAAACGGTCCAGGGAGGCCCCGACCGTGGCGTCGTTGCGGGAGTCCTCCTCCAGGATCGAGGCCAGCAGGCGGAAGCCCGAGGTCAGGTCGTCCTGGTCGCCGTTCAGTCCGGCGGTCAGCCGGGCTTCGGCCGTCTCCAGTCGCTCACAGGTGTCGACCGCCGTGTCGCCGCGTGCCGCCACCGGAGCCGCAGCGAGCCTGTGCCCCGCCCACACCCGTTCCTGAGCCTTGGTCACCGCCCCGCAGTCGCCGTCCGCGCGTGCCCGGGCGATGTCGTCCTCGATGCCGTGGGCGTCGAACCGCAGCAGCCCCACGCCCAGCAGCACCGCGACGGAGAGGCTGAGTGCGACCAGGCGCTGCGCCGTCCGCGGGCTGCCCCGCCGGCGCCGGGCGAGCAGCCATCCATGCGCCACGACCGCCGCCCACCACAGCAGCAGGAGCACCTCGCTCCAGGTCTCGGCGGTCGCGACCGTCGTCCAGACCAGCGCGAAGGTGACCACCGCGGCGGTCCAGAACAATCCGTGGCGGCGCACCAGCAGATAGCCCACCCCCAGAAGGGACGCGTTGCCGAGAGCGACCGCGAGCGGATCGTGCCGCACCGGATCCTGGAACGACGTCCTCTGCCACGGCGGGTCGTGGGCGGGCGGGCCCGGCAGATCCCGTGGGACCCCGGGGCTGTGCGGAGGTGCGGGCGGCCGGGTCGGAATCGACGGCGCGGGCGGTTCGGTCGGCTTCGGTGGTGCGGAGGGGTCGGTCGGCACAGGTGGCGCGGACGGGTCGTCGTCCGGTCCGGTGGGCGGCGGCGGAAAGGTCATCGGTCCCCCAGGTGATGAGCGTCGTACGGGGCGGGACGGGCGTGTCACGGCTCGTCCGGCAGGCGGGAGTGCCGCGCGCGGCTCCCGCTTCCTCCACAGGCCGGCTCTCCAAGGCGTCCTCGCCCTCCCCGGCACCTCCATTCCACCGCGTTCCAGCATTGATCAGCACCCCTGCGGCAGCACTGAATCATCTCCAACCAGCTTGCACAGCAGGGCCGTTGCCCTTGTTTCCCTTGTTACCGTTTCGCCCCGGCCGGCTGGTTCCCCGTCGGGGCCGCTGCGGCCAGGTGTCAGCCGGTACGACGGCGGATCGACTTGAAGGCGATGTATCGGGCCAGGTTCTCGACAGCACTCCTCACGGGCGATCCGCATGTCCGCCGCCGGAGCACCTCGTCCTCGGGCACCCTGGACCGGCCGGTGCCGTGAAGGAGGACCGTGGGCGGCACGACGTCGCGGTCGGCTTCGGGACGCAGATCGCACAGCGCGGCGGCGGGTCCTCAGGAGCAGGTGCGGTGGCCGTCGTCACTCCGTACGGGGAAGTGGTCGACGGCCGGTCGCCGTACGGCGTCGTTCTCGGGCCCAAAGCCCACGGTGCCGGGTGCGCCCGCCCGGCCGGGGAGGGAGCCGGGGGCGTCCTCCCCGAGCCGGTCGGTGGCCGGTTCCCGGCGGGACGGCACCTTGGTCATCGCCCTTCCGGCCAGCCGGTGTAGGCCTCGGCGAGGTAGGTCGAGCCCGCGGTCGAGCCGGTCACCGAGGCCAGCTCGCCCTCCTGGCGCCGTACGTCGAACGGGGTGGCTTCCGGCAGGGTGTGCAGCATCGTGGTCATCCAGTACGAGAAGTGCTGGGCCTTCCAGACCCGGCCGAGCGCCCGCTCGCTGTAGGTCTCCAGCGGGGCGGTGTCACCGCTCGCGACCGCTCGCTCGAGTTCCTCGGCCAGGACCCGCACATCGGCGAGCGCCAGGTTGAGGCCCTTGGCGCCGGTCGGCGGCACCGTGTGCGCGGCGTCACCGGCGAGCACGAGCCGTCCGTGGTGCATCGGCTCCTGGACGAAGCTGCGGAACGGGAGCACCGTCCTGGAGGTGATCGGCCCCTCCTTGAGGGTGTGCCCGTTGGCTCCCACACGGGACTGCAGCTCCTCCCAGATCCGGTCGTCGGACCAGGCGGCGGCGTCCTCGGCGGGGTCGCACTGGAAGTACATCCGCTGGACGGTCTCGGTGCGCCGGCTGATCAGCGCGAAGCCGCGCGGCGAGTGGTTGTAGATCAGTTCCGGAGCACTGGGCGGCGCCTCGGCGAGGATGCCGAACCAGGCGAACGGATACTCGCGGAAGTACTGCGTGCGCCGGGCCTGTGGCACCTCGCGGCGGCACAGGCTGCGTGACCCGTCGGCGCCCACCAGGAAGTCGGCACGTATCTCGTGTGCGGTGCCGTCGGCGTCGGTGAACCGCATGGCCGGGGTGTCGGAGGTGAGGCCGTCCACCGATACGTCGGTGACGCCGAACCGGACGTCGCCGCCGTCGCGCTCGCGGGCGTCGGCGAGGTCGATGAAGACGTCCGTCTGGGGGTAGAGCTGGGTCGAGGCGCCGACCAGGCCCTGGAAGTCGATCCGGTGGGCGCCCCCGCCGAAGGCCAGCTCTATCCCGTCGTGGCGGTGGCCGTCCCGGTGCACCCGGTCACCGACGCCGGTGCCGGCCAGCAGGTCGACCGAGGCCTGCTCGAGAATCCCGGCGCGGTGGGTCTCCTCGATCTCGCGACGGCTGCGCAGATCGACCACGACGGAGTCGATCCCGGCGCGGGCGAGCAGATGGGAGAGCATGAGCCCGGCGGGGCCGGCACCGACGATGCCGATCTGCGTACGGCTGCGGACGCGCGAGGATGACATGCCCGACATTCTGCGTCCCTCCTGGCCGTCCGGCCAGGGGCCTCTTCCATCCGGTGGAGACGGATCGGCCGCCGCGGGCCCGACCCGTCATGGCCGGCTGAAGAGCGATCCGTGTTTCACACGGCTGATGAAGCAGGGCGATGAGGAAGATGTGGCCACGAGTGGGCGGTATGCGCGCACTGGAACTCGGCACCCCGGACGGACTGCGTGACGAGCTGAACTCTCTCGTCCTGGCCGGACGGAAGACCGCCACGACCGGCCTGCCGGCCGAGTACGTCGAGGAGACCGAGGGGCTGGAGTTCGTCGGTGAGCGGCTGGCCCTGCCGGCCGACGACGGCCGTGCCGTCGCCACGATCGAGATCACCGGTGTGGATCTGACGTCCTTCGCGGAGGTCACGTGGGAGCACGCCGCCGCCGAGGGCGAGGGCGACGCTTCCCTCGAGGACTGGCGGGCCGGCCATCGCCGCTTCTGGGAGCGCGAGGGCACCCCGGTGGAGGACGGCACTCCCCTCGTGTGCCTGACCTTCCGGGTGGTGCGGGCCGCCTGACACTCCCGGCGATCCCTCGTCCTCTCCTCCCGACGACACCGCCGTCCCTGCTCACAGCGGGGGCGGCGGTGTCCTGCTGTGGGTCGGCCTTCGCCCCCGGCGTAGCAGACCTCCGCTTCGGACCAGTGGAGATCCGGCATCCGTCCGTCCCGGAAACTGAATCTAGACAGGTGTCAAATTCTTGGTTAGGTTGGCCGGACTTCACCCGCTGGGAGGCAGCGCCTGCCGCAACTCGGCAGGTCCACACCTCAACGACGAGGGGATCGACTATGGAACTCGACGGCAGGATCGCGGTCGTGACCGGTGCGGCATCGGGCATGGGCCTGGCCGCCGTGAAGGCCCTGGCGGGAGCCGGCGCCACGGTCTACGGGATGGATCTGAGGCAGGAGAACCTCGACCGCGCCTTCGACGGCCTGGAGCGGGTTCGGGGCCATGCCGCGGACGTGTCCGACTCCGCCGCGGTGAACCGGGTCTTCGACCGGGTCCGGGAGGACCACGGCCGGCTGCACATCCTCGTGAACGCCGCCGGCGTCGCCACGCCGAACAAGGAGAAGCAGGCGTGGGTGGACGGGATCAACCACCGGATGACCGAGTCCTTCAAGACCGGTGAGACCTACCACCCGGAGTTCCTGAGCGGCATCTCCGACGAGGACTTCGACCGGGTCGTCGCGATCAACCTCAACGGCACCTTCTACGCGATCCGTGCCGCCGTGCCGCTGCTGAAGGAGAGCGGCAGCGGTTCGATCATCAACTTCGCCTCCGTGGCAGGGCTCATCGGTCTGCCGATGCCCGCCTACTACCCGGCGTCCAAGGCCGCGGTCGTGGGCCTCACCAAGGCGGTCGCGGCCGAACTCGCCCCGTTCGACATCCGGGTCAACGCCCTCGCCCCGGCCGGCATCAGGACCCCCATGCTCACGGCGTCCGGCGACGACCACGTCCAGGCGCTGCTCGCCCTCCAGCCGCTGAAGCGGCTGGCGGAGCCCGACGAGATCGGCCGCACGGTCCTCTTCCTCGCCTCGGACGCGGCGGGGCACTACACCGGCCAGACGCTGGCGCCCTCCGGCGGCGCCCTCATGCTCTGACGCCCCCTCAGCACACCGGACGGAGAAGAACCAGTGCAGCACACCGAGGCCCCGGAACCCACTGTCGCCCTCACCGAGACGCCCGGCGTCGAACGCCGCTTCCTCGAGGTCCTGGACCACACCATCCGCGCGGACATCGAGGACGGCGCCTACCACGGGGCGAACATCATCGTGGCCCGCCACGGCGAGATCGCCCTGCGCGGCACCTACGGACTGGCCGACGTCCAGGCCGGCCGCCCGACCCGGCGCGACGACGTCTACCGCATCCTGTCCATGTCCAAGGGCTTCACCAACGCCCTGGTCTTCCGGGCGCTCAGCGAGGGCAGGCTGATGCTCTCCACGCGTGTCGTCGACCTCATTCCCGAGTTCTTCGGCACCGAGCCGTTCCGCGCGGCGCGCAAGGACCGGATCAACCTCGCCCACCTGCTCACGCACCGGGCCGGCATGCCCGCCACGCCCAACCCGGGCCTGGGCCCTGAGGGCTTCGCCGTGCTCGCCGATGTCATCGAGGCACTGGCCGGCGTCGACGTCGTGCACGAGCCGGGCACGAACCTGAACTACTCGGCGGCCATCAACCACGCGCTCATGGGCGAGATGGCCCGGCGCGCCTACGGTGCCGACTCGTTCCGGGAGCTCATGCGGGAGAAGGTCTTCGACCCCGTCGGCATGACACACACCCGGTTCGGGATGCCCGAGGAGTGGCGTGACCTGGGCGTGCCGCTGAAGGTCATCGTCGCCAACGACTCCTGGCTCAAGCCCGAGGACATCGAGTGCCTCGACGACGTCATCGACCGCGGGGACGCCGAGATGCCGTGGGTCGGCGCGGTGTCCACCATCGACGACGTCTTCGCGTTCACCGAGATGCTGCGCAACAAGGGGCGCACCGCTTCCGGGGAGCAGCTCATCGGGGAGTCGGTGCTGGACTTCGCCGTGACCAACCAGACCGGCGACCAGATCAACGACCTGTACGGGATGGTCGCCGCCGCCCGCAAGTGGGACCTCCCGCCGGGGAACATGGGCCTGGGCATGGCCCTTGCCGGCACGGGGACGCACGCGCGTTTCTTCGGCCCCTTCGTCTCCCCGGGCACCTTCGGCTCGTACGGGGCCGGTTCCTCCCTGCTGTGGGTGGACCCCGCCTCGGGCATGTCCTTCTGTTTCCTCTCCTCCGGGGTGATGGACGAGGGGGACAACGTCGCCCGGTTCCAGAAGCTCTCGTCGATCGCCGCCTCCGCGGCAACCAGCGTCTGACCAGCGAAAGGACCAGGCCATGACGTCACTGCAGGAAGAGGCCCGTCCGGTGGGCCGCTGCCCCGTCGCCCACGGTTTCGACGCGATGGGCGACGACTACTACCGCGACCCGGCCGGTCACCTGGCCACGGTCCGGGACACCTCGCCGGTGTTCTGGTACCCGCACCTCAACGCGTGGATCGTGACGCGGCGGGACGACTGTCTCACCGTTCTCTCGGACTGGCGGACCTACTCCTCGGCGGCGAACTCGGCCGCGGACGTGCCGGAGAAGCACCACGGGATCTACCCGCCGGATCTCGTGTCGAAGATGATCGTGGGGCAGGACCCGCCCGGCCACACGGATGCTCGTTCCGTGGCCCAGCGGGGCTTCGTCAAGGAGCGCATGGACCGGCTGCAGCCGGAGATCGAGGCCCGGGCCCACCGCATCATCGACCGGTTCGAGAACAGGGGCTCGGCGAATCTGCTCGAGGAGTACTCGCTGGAGCTGACGACCCAGACCATCATGGCGCTGCTGGGTCTCGGCTACGAACACGAGGCGATGATGCGGCAGTTGCGCGACGACCTGTTCGCCGTGCTGTCGTCCGCGCACGAACCGCTGCCCGAGCCGGGGCGGACCGAGGTGTGGGACCGCTTCGTCGAGGCCAACCTGACGTTGCGTGCCATCGTGGACGAACGACGCGACTCCGACGCGGACGACATCATCTCCGTGATGGCGTCGGCCAGGGCGAAGGACGGCTCGTACGCGCTGCCCACGCCGCAGATCGCCCTGCATGTCTCCGAGTTCGCCGCGGCCGGCACGGACACCACCGCCCAGGCGATGACCAATGCGGTGATCTTCCTGTCCCAGAACCCCGGGGCGCTGCAGGACGCGCTCGCCGAGCCGGAGCTGTGGCCCCGGGTCTTCGAGGAGACGGTGCGGCGCCGCCCGTCCTCGACGTTCACCTCCCGCCGGGTGACGCGCGACGTGGAACTGTCGGGCGTGAAGATCTCGGCCGGCGACATGGTGTGGGTCGCGCTGGCATCGGCCAACACCGACCCCGGGCACGTCGACCGGCCCTTCGAGTTCGACATCCACCGCCCCGACCCCGAGGATCACCTGGCCTTCACCGCCGGCCGGCACACCTGCCTGGGCAATCCTCTCGCCCGGGTCCAGGGAGCGACAGGACTGCGCGTGCTCTTCGAGCGGCTGCCGTCGCTGCGTCCCGACGACACCGACGAGCTGGACTTCCTGCGCATGGCCCTGCTCCCGGTGCGCCGGTCGCTGCACGTGCACTGGGACGTCGCGGACGTCGAGCGGTCCCGGACGCGCACCGTGCGCACGCTCAACCTGGAGGTGACGGAACGCACCGAGGCGTCGGACGGCGTCGTCGCCCTGACCCTGAGCCACCCGGACGGCGGGGACCTGCCGCCGTGGAAGGCCGGCGCCCACGTCGACGTCCATGTGCCCCGCGGGAACGGCGGACAGAACGGGACCGGCGTGGACGGTGAGCCGTGGGTGCGTCAGTACTCGCTGTCCTCCGACCCCGAGGACCGCACCACGTACCGCATCGGTGTGCTGCGGGAGGAGGCCGGCCGGGGCGGGTCGGCGGCGGTGCACGACGCGCTGACCGCCGGGTCCCGGGTCACCGTGTCCTGGCCGCGCAACAACTTCCGGCTCCTGCCCTCGCCCCGCTACCTCTTCGTCGCCGGGGGCATCGGCATCACCCCGATCCTGCCCATGATCAGGGAGGCCGAGCGCGCCGGGGCCGAGTGGGACCTCGTCTACGGCGGGCGCACCCGCACGTCGATGGCCTTCTGCGACGAGCTGGCCGCCCACGACGGCCGGGTCACGCTGGTCCCGCAGGACCGGGACGGGCTGATCGACCTGGCCGGTCTGCTCGGTGAGGTGCGTGACGACACGCTCGTCTACGCGTGCGGGCCCGAGCCCCTGCTGCGTGCCGTCGAGGAGAACACCTCTCACTGGCCGAAGAACTCCCTGCGCATGGAGCGGTTCGCTCCCAAGCCCGTGGAGCGCACCGTTCCCGACACACCGTTCCAGGTGGAGTTCGCGGAGTCGGGGACGGTCGTCGAGGTCGGCGCGGACGAGACGATCCTTCAGGCCGCGGAGAAGGCCGGGCTGCCGGTGGTGTCCTCGTGCAAGACCGGGACGTGCGGCACCTGCGAGACGCGCATCGTCTCCGGCCGCGCCGACCACCGGGACTCGATCCTCACCGCGGCCGAACAGGAGACCAACGAGACCATGCTGATCTGCGTGTCCCGGGCCGAGGCCGGGTGCCCGCGGCTGGTGCTCGGCGGCTGACGCCGGCGGCGCCGCCCGTTTCCTCGCACCGCTCCGTCGGGAAACCCGTGACCCGGGTTTCCCGACGGAGTCATGTCGGCCGCCCCGGCCCGGCCGGTCGTCTCAGTCGTCGAACAGCTGGGCCCATTGCCGGGCCAGGGAGGCGAGGGTCAGTTCCTCCCGCTCCTTGTGGCCACGGACGTACAGGAAGTAGAAGTTGCGCTCCAGGCTCATCATGAGCGTGGTCATGTGCACTTCGCGTTCCGTCCGCTCGTCCTTTGTCGCACCGTCGAGGTGGAGCGCGGCGTGGGCCGACGAGACACGCCGGATCAGTCCCAGCCACTCCTCGAGCACGTCCGGGTCGATGGCCATGGCCTGGTTGACGGCCTCGAACTCCGTGGCGCAGCGCAGCCACATCCCGCGGGCGGTCCCCAGCCATTCCCGCAGGGCCTCGGGGGTGTGCGCCGGCATCCCGTCCAGCACTGCGTAGAGCTCGGCGACCTCGGCCTCGATCTCGGTCATGCGGGCCCTGATGATCTGGGACTTGCTGTTGAAGTACAGGTACAGGTTGGCCCGGCTGCTGCCGGCCGCGGCCGCGATCTGGGCCATGGACGTGCTCTCGTAGCCCCGTTCCTTGAAAAGACGCAGAGCCTCGTCGACGAAGCGCTGACGCGTGGCGATGCTCTTGGCCGTGCGGTTGGCTGCCATGCAAAGTACCTGGCTCACAGGGAGAAGCTGACGGATCGAGACACCCGGGGTGCGGCCGGGAGCAGTGTCCGGCCCACCCGCCGACGGGGGCGGTACGGCACTGCCGGAGAAGTGTAGCCATTCGGGTGAACCGCGAGGTGGGGGCATGCCACGGGGCCGCGCCGGTGGGGTTCGGTGGGCGCCTGATCGCGGCGGTCCTCGACCGGTCCCACCGTACGGACACCCGGGAGCAGCATGCCGTCCACCGGCAGGCGGCGATGCCCCAACTCTTCTCCTGCCAGGTGCGTTTGAAGCTGCCCAGCCCTCGCCGGCCGGGGTGGCCGTCCGGGCCGGCCCGCGTCCCCGCCCCAGCCTCTCCTTCACCCGAACGGCACAACGGAGCGCTACCCAGAGCGCTGAAACATAATCGGAGCGTAATGATTCGAATGCGGGGGGAACTTCACCGGAAGGAACCACATGCACCGCATACTGCGCGGACCTGTGACAACCGCGCTCATCCTGGCCCTCGGCGCATCGCTGACCGGCGCCGCTGTCACGGGCGGAGATCCCTCCGCGAACGGGAACACGGACGCCGCGACCCCTCCGGCCCGTACCACCGCGCCGCCCATGTCGGGCACGTTCACCAAGCGGGTCGTGGCCACCGGCCTCCACAACCCCTACGAGATCGTCCGGGCTCCCGACGGATCCCTGTGGGCCACCGAGAAGAGCGGCAAGAAGGTCACCCGCGTCGACCCGAAGACCGGTGCCAAGACCACCCTGCTCAGCCTGCCGGAGGCCGTCCACAGCGAGGGCGGGCAGGACGGCGTGCTCGGCCTCGCCCTCGAGGAAGTGCCGAAGAGCGGCGAGGTGTACGCCTACATCTCGTACAGCTACGACATCGACAGCACCCCGGCCGTGCAAGCCCGTACCAAGATCGAACGCTACACCTACGACGCCGGCCGGCAGCGGCTGCACAGCCCGAAGGCCGTCATCGCCGGTATGCCGTCCGGCAACGACCACCAGTCGGCGCGGCTGCGCCTGGGCCCCGACGGCAAGCTGTACTACACCATCGGTGACCAGGGCGTGAACCAGTTCGGCAGCACCTGCAGGCCCAGCTACGCCATGCGGCTGCCCACCGCCCATGAGGTCGAGGGCCTGGACTGGATCGCCTACCAGGGCAAGACCCTGCGGCTGAACACCGACGGCTCCGTCCCCTCGGACAACCCGGTCCTCGACGGCGTGCGCAGCCACGTCTACACCTACGGGCACCGCAACGCCCAGGGCCTGGCCTTCGGCCCCGACGGCACGCTCTACTCGAACGAGCAGGGCCCGAAGACCGACGACGAGATCAACATCCTGCGCTCGGGCGGCAACTACGGCTGGCCGAACGTCTCGGGGTACCGCGACGACAAGGCCTACGTCTACGCCAACTGGTCGGCCTCCTGGCCGACACCGTGCGACGAGCTGACCTTCAGCAACTTCGAGATCCCCGCGACGGTCCCCGTGCAGGAGGAGAGCGACTTCACCCGGCCCTTCATGGACCCGATCCACACCTTCGGCACCGTGGACTCGGACTTCCAGTTCCAGAACCCCAAGTGCGCCCAGGGCGAGATGTGGTCGGTGTGCTGGCCCACCATCGCACCCTCGAGCTTCGAGCACTACGGGACATCCAGGAAGTCCGCCGCGTCCACCGGTGAGGGCCTCCCCGGCTGGAACGACTCCCTGGTGATGACCACGCTCAAGGACGGCACCGTCTACCGCGTCGACCTCACGCCGGACGGCCGGGACGTCAGCAAGGTCACCAAGCTCATCACGGAGGAGAACCGCTTCCGTGACACGGAGTTCAGCGCCGACGGCAGGTCCCTCTTCGCCGCGACCGACTCCGCGGGCCCCGTCCGTGACATCCGGGGCGCTCCGTCCACCGAACCGCTGGCGAACCCGGGCGCGATCATCGAATACCGCTGGGAGCGCTGACCCGCCGCGCTCCGATCCCGCTCCAGCACGCCGAGGAGCACACGCAGTCGTCCTCGCCCCGTCCGGCCGGTGCCTCGCACAGGTCCGGCATCCCGGGGCGAGGACCTCTGCCGTACCCGTACGGGCCGGGCCAGTCGCGCCAGGACTGCCGGCTCTCACCCCTTACGCGTCGGCGCCGTACGTCCCGTACTCGGGTTGTCCCGTCGTTTCGTAGGTGTGGACCGCCAGGCCGCGCGGTGTCGTCTCGTGGCGGACGAGGCGCAGGCCGGTCGGGGAGACACCGGACGGGAAGAGACGGCGGCCGGTGCCGACCAGCACGGGGGCGATCACCAGGCGCAGTTCGTCGATCAGGCCGGCGGCCAGCAGGGACTGGGACAGCCGGGCACTGCCGTGGAGCTGCAGCTCACGGCCGGGCCGCCGCTTCAGGTCGGCGACCTGGGCAGGGACGTCGCCGGACAGGATCGTGGTCGGGTTCCATCCGGCTTCGGTCAGGGTGTGGGAGGCCACGTACTTCGGCAGGCCGTTCATGAGGGGTCCGAAGGGCGGTTCGGTCATCTTCGGCCAGTCCCGCGCGAAGTTCACGTAGGTACGGCGGCCCAGCAGCAGGGCGTCCGCCTGGCCGAGCCAGGTGGCGGCCAGCTGTTCGAAGGCCTCGTCCAGGTACGGTACGAACCAGCCGCCCCGGGTGAACCCGTCGCCGGTGTCCTCGTCCGGGGATCCCGGGCCCTGGTAGACGCCGTCCAGCGTCAGGAACTGCGTCAGCGTCAGCTTCATCGCGCACCACTCCTCTCCTCGGCGGTACGGCGCACTTCTCTCGCCGTATCTCGCTGTTCTCTCCTTCTTGGACGGTGCGGTGCGCGAGTTCTCATCGGTCCGGCCGCGCCGGTGCGTGTGCGGACGTCGTGCACGATGTGCGCCGATACCGCGAGTGACGCATGAACATTGCGATACGCCCCACACTGTTTGCCAGAGCGTTACCGCAAAGCACTGCCCCCTCAAACCGGGTCATCCCCTCATATATCAGGGCCCCTCCGGCGACTCGTGCGGCACGGTCCGGCGCTCATGCAGGTATCCGGAGCAGCGGATCAGCCCTTTCGTCGGCTTTAGGATCGTCACCGGCCTCCCCCCTCGTACCGACGTCCCGTTTCCCGGGCCTCTTGGCAGCCGCGAACGCGGCGTGCCGTGCGGGTCGCATGGCAGCGACACGTGTGAAGAAAGGTGAACACCATGGTCCTCGGACTGCTGCGACGCAGGCGCTCCCACAGCGCCCACGGCGCCGCGCCGGCCCTCTCGGTCCCCCTGCCGCCCGGCTCGGGGGTGTTCGGCTGCGAGGTCCTCGACGCGCTGGGGCAGCCGCTGGGCGGAGCCGAGGTCACGGTGACCGGGCTGAGCAGCCACCGTGTCGCGACGCGCGGCACCACCGACCCGTACGGCTACTTCATGGCGGCCCTGCCCCCGGGCACCTACAGCGTGATGATCGCGTCGGAGAGCCTGTCGCCGGTCCGTGAGACCGTCGAGATAGCCGCCGGCGTCGTGCTCCCTCCGCAGCGCATCGCGCTGGAGCCCGGACGTCAGCTGGAGCTGCCGCCGTCCGGCACCTGGCTGTTCGACCCGCCGCACACCGCGATCCGGTTCATCGCCAAGCACGTGGGCATGGCCCATGTGCACGGCCGCTTCACGCGGTTCGAGGGCGGCGTCCGTGTCGCGCAGAACATGGCCGACTCCCAGGTCCAGGTGCGCATCGACGCATCCAGCCTCACCACGGGTAACCAGACGCGTGACAACCACCTGCGATCCGGCGACTTCCTCGACGTCGAGCACTACCCGTACATCGACTTCACCAGTACCCGGTTCGCCTATCGCGGCGGCTCCAAGTGGACCGTGCACGGCACCCTCACCATGCACGGCACCAGCCGCTCCGTGGGCCTCGACACCGAGTACCTCGGCACCGTGAACGGCGGCTACGAGCAGGAACTGCGCTGCGCCGCGCTCGCGAAGGCCGAACTGCACCGCGAGGACTTCACCCTCAACTACCGTTCGATGCTCGCCCGCGGCATCGCCGTGGTCGGCCCCACGGTCCAGTTGGAGCTCGACGTACAGGCCATGTACCGCACCCCCGACACGCCGACCCCGCCCCACTGAGCGGACTCACCGGCTGTTGACGGCGGGGCGGGGATGCCGGCCCCGCCGTCGACGTCCGGTCAGCGCAGCGGGTCGAACGGCGCGAGCTGCGCGGGGCGTTCGCCGGTGACCATCGTCTCGGCGAGCAGCAGTCCGGTGGCCGGGCCGAGAGTGATGCCCCACATGCCGTGGCCGCCCGCGGCGAAGACCCGGGGTGAGCGGGTGCGGCCGATCAGGGGAAGTCCGTCGGTCGTGCACGGGCGTGAGCCGACCCACTCGTCCTTACGGGCGTCCAGGTCGGCCCCGCGCAGCAGCGGGCGGGCCGCTTCGGCGATGGCGTTGATCCGTCGGGCGTCCAGGGGCGCTTCCGGCTTACGGAACTCCATCATTCCGGCGACGCGCAGCCGGTCGCCGAGCGGCGTGCAGGCGACGCGCTGCCCGGGGAAGTAGACCGGGCCGGACGGTACGTGCTCGACCGGGATGCTGAAGCTGTACCCCCGGCCGGCTTGTACGAGGGAGCGGACCCCGAACTTCCTGGCGTGCCGGCCGAGCCAGGCTCCGGTGGCCAGGACCACCGCGTCGAAGCGTCGGTTCTGGCCGTCACCGGTCAGGACGGTGACACCGGTGGCCGCGTCCCGCACATCGGTGACCTCCGTGTTCTCCCGGATCGTCCCGCCCCGGGCACGGACCGCGTCGGCCAGGGAGTGCACGAAGTGTCCCGGGTCGATGTAGCGCTGACCGTGCAGCCGGATCGCCGCGCCGATCTCGTCCGAAAGGGACGGCTCGATTTCCCGGGCCTCGTCTCCGTCGAGGACGTCGAACTCCATGCTCTGGCCCGCGGCATGGATCTGTTCGAGTTCCTCCAGCAGAACCCGGCGCTCCCCGGCCGTGCGGTAGGCCGCGAGGAAGGACTTGGCGTCGAGGGTGCGCGCCTCGACGCCTCCTTCGGCCAGCAGGTCGAAGGAGGACAGCGACAGGCCGTTGATGGGGACGAGCGCGCGCATCGCGCGCAGCCACCGTGTCGCGGTGCTGTTCCGGGCGAATTTGGCCAGGAACCCGAGCAGGGCGGGGTTCGCGCTGGGCGGGACGTAGACCGGGGAGGACGGGCTGAGCACCGCTCGCAGGCCGTAGCTGAGGACCGCGGGCTCGGGCAACGGTGTCGCCAGTCCGGGGGTGAGCCACCCGGCGTTGCCCCAGGACGATCCGGCGGCCACCCCCGCGCGGTCGTACACGGTGACGTCGACTCCTCGCTCCTGCAGGAACCAGGCGGTGGACAGTCCGACCATGCCGGCGCCGACGACGGCGACGGCATGGGGGCCGGAGGGCGCGGGCGAGGGAGGGCGGACCATGCGAAACCTCTTCTCCAAGGCGGTGATGTCTCCGATGGTGGGCCCGGTCCGCCCGGTTGTCTTTGTGCTGTGCGACCAATGAAAGACGGATCGATGATGCTCCGGGCACTGTGCACGGGAGTCACAATGGGGGCATGACCCTGCGCATGAGCTGTTCCTCTCCCACCACGGGGTGCCGGTGATGATCACGGTCACCGATCTCGTGGAGTCCCTGGGCGCCGGCTTCCTCCGTACGGTCGTGGCGGCCAAGGACGCCGAAGTCCACGACATCGCCCTGGCCGAGCCCGGCGATGCCGGGGGGCAGCCGGGGGAACTCGTCCTGGGGGTGGGCGTGACCGACCGGGCGGAGGCCCTTGCTCTGCTGGAGCGGGCCGCACGGGCGGCGGCCGGGGGCGTCGTCCTCAAGAGCCCCTTCGCCGGCGATCCCCAGGTGGCCCGTGCCACCCGCGAACTGGCGGGCCCCGCCCTGGTCGAACTGCAGCCGCACACCTCATGGGCGCATGTCGTCTGGCTGCTGCGAGGTGTCATCGACCGGGCCGCCGCGCCCGACACCAGTCGCCTCGGTACGCCCGGACCGCACGTCGACCTGTTCGCGCTGGCCGACGCGGCGGCCGAGATCATCGACGCGCCCGTGACGGTGGAGGACGCGCAGTCCCGGGTTCTCGCGTACTCCGCGCGGCAGGACACGACCGATCCGGCGAGGGTCTCCACCATCGTGGGACGGCGCGTCCCGCCGGAGACCCTCACCCATTTCCGGGCCGGCGGTGTCTTCCGCAGGCTCGCCCGCTCCAGCGACCCCATCTGGACCCCGGCGGGCCCCGACGGCACGCTGCCCCGGCTGATCATCCCGGTGCGGGCCGGCGGCGAGTGGCTCGGCTCGATCTGGGCGGTGGTCGGTCCTCCGGTCCCGGAGGAGCGCATCCGGGAGCTCGGCGAGGTGGCCTCGGTCCTCGCCCTGCATCTGCTGCGGCTGCGCGCCGAGGCGGGGATCGCACGGCGGGTGTCGACCGGCCGGCTGCGGGGGGCCCTGCGCGAGGGAACCGCGCCGGGTCCGGGCGCGCTTTCCGGACCCGACGCGGTTCCGGCGCTGCCGGCGGGTCCCTGGCGGGTGGTGGCCTTCGGGTCGCCCTACGAGGCCGGCGACGTACGCAGGCAGCTGGATCTGTGGGAGTCCGTCGTGCGCCGCTTCGGCTGGCACGAGCCCTTGCTGACCGACATCGACGGGTTGCTGTTCGGTCTGGTCACCGAGCGACCGCGCGGCAGACGGCCGGTCACGGCCGGCGGTATGGCCGATGCCGGCGCGGGCACCCTCGACTGGCTCCGCCACGTGCTCGGTGAGGTCCACGCGCGCGATGCGGGCCTGTACGCCGTCGCGGGGGGCCCTGCCCACTCCCCCGACCGGTTGCCCCGTTCCACCGCGGAGGCCGGCGAACTCCACCGGCTGGTCACCGCGGGCCGGCTCGCGCTCCACGGCACGACGGGGATCGTCCTGATGGAGGACGCCTGGGACACCGTGGTCGTGGAGCGTGCCACGGCGGCCGTCGGGATCGACACGGGCCTGCTCGGCGGCCCGCTCGCCGTGCTGCGCGCGCACGACGAGGAGCACGGCACGCCGTATCGCGCGACGCTCGCGGCCTGGCTGGACCACTTCGGTGACCCGCAGAGCGCTGCGCGGCTGCTGCGGATCCACCCCAACACGCTGCGGTACCGGCTGCGCAAGCTCGACGAAGTGGCTCCGGTGGACCTGTCCTCTCCCCGCGTGCGGCTGGCGCTGCGGCTGCAGCTCACCGCGATGGACGGGTCGCCGGCCCGGGGCGAGGCTCCCGGTCCCCCCTCGCCGCCGCCCCGTCCGTGACCGCTCGCGGCCTCGTCCGGCCGGCCATCGAAAGTACGTTCATCAAAAATGAGTCATTGATGATAGGACAGGAGGTTGGATACCGCGCGTTGAGGGAGTTCACGTGACCGAGCAGGCAGCAGAGACCACCGACAGGCGGGTCTTCGTCGACCAGCAGAGCCCGGACGCCTATCGCGCTCTGTCGGCCACGGCCGAGGCGGTACGCAAGGTCGCGGCCGACGCCGGGCTGGACCGCATACTCGTCGAACTGATCAACATCCGGGTCTCCCAGCTCAACGCGTGCGCGTTCTGCCTCAGCCTGCACACCACGAGAGCGCTGCGCGCCGGTGAGACCACACAGCGTCTGGGTGTGCTGCCCGCCTGGCGCGACACCGAACTGTTCGATCCACGCGAGCGTGCCGCACTGGCGCTGGCCGAGGCGACCACCCTTCCCACGGACGCGGACACGCAGGCCACCGCCTACCGCATCGCCCGCCCCGTACTGTCGGAGGACGAGATCTCCGCCGTGATCTGGGTGGCGATCACCATGAACGCCTTCAACCGGGTCTCGGTCCTGAGCAAGCACCCGGTGCGCAGCCGTGCCGCGGCACCGGCCGGCTGAACGCCTCCGCGGGCCTGCCGCCCCGGCTCCGCCGTGCGCCATGGACCCGCAGCACGGTCATGCCGGACGGCAGCGGCGGCGGAGCAGCTCCACGCCGGGGCCCGTGAGGTCGTCGCAGTACACCGCACGTCCCGTCATGGCCATCACCAGGGCCAGGGTGGGGCCGGTCACCAGGGGTCCGGAACCGGCGGTGAAGGGGCCGTCGTCGGCGACGAGTCCCAGGCCGCCGATCCGGCCCTTGGCCACGACGACCTGGTCCGTGCTCCGGTAGTACTCGGCGACCCGTGTGACGACGTCCGCCGGGTGGTCGCGGCGGATGCCCAGGGGGCGCCGGATGTCCTCTCCGTGCACGATCGTCTCGCCAAGCATGGCGATGACGGGCAAAGGGGGCTTGGTCGTGCTCGGGACGGCACGCCGGAACCGGTCGAGGGTCTCGGCCGGAGTCGCGCCCATCTGCTCGGCCAGCCGCATGGCCACCTGCTTGTCGAAGTCGAACCGGCAGCGGATCACCCCGGCCAGCCAGCGCGGCCCGTTCAGGCTCGCGGCCGCGGTGAGGTGCGCCAGCACCTCGCGCACGGTCAGGCCTGTGCACAGTGACGGTGTGACCCACCGCTCGTCGGTCAGATCGGCGAGGTCGGCCGCCAGCGCCGCGCGCTCCGCGTGGACCGATGGCCAGAGGGCCGTTCTGCGGATGCGGCGACCTGTCATCGGTTCCGGACGGGTCATACGGGCGGGTCTCCTGTCACAGGTGTACGGCTCGGGCGTGGCCGGTGTGCTCTCGGCTCGGTGAGGGAGACTCCAGCTCCGGGGCGAAGTCATCGGTCGCCGGCGAGTTCCGGGGCCGGGCCCGGCCCCCTGGTGCACGACGATAACGTTCCCAGGACGAACCGACCGTGCCGGACAGTTCCGCCTGCGCCGAGGTCAGTGGTCCCGAGAGGTATTACGAGGTAAACGGCCCTGGCCGGGCCGTCCTTCAGGCATCCGGCCGGGCGGGACGGCGCGTGCTCGCCGCCCCGCCCGGTCCGTGCAGGACGGTGTCCGCGAGAAGGTCCGCACCCCCGGCCCCGGCTCGCCGCGGCTGCCCGACGAGACGGACTTCCACGCGAGCCGACGTGTACGCGGCGAGCGTGCCGCATCCCGGGCGCTTCGAGGATCTCCTCGCCGGGTGCTTCGCGGCGGCGCGCGCTCCACTGTCCTGGAGCGCCGGCGCCCTGCGCGGTCTGACGGCTCCCACGCTGCTGGTCATCGGCGACACCGACTGCGTACGGGTCGAGCGCGCCGCCGGGATGCAGCGGCTGATTCCGCGGCCGGCCGCGCTGCCCGCCACCACGCGCATGACCCTGATGCGACGGACGTCCCTGTTCCCGCCGCCGCCGGACGAGTTCCTCGGGTGAGCACCAGCGACGGGGACCGGAAGGGGGAGTGGGGCGGGCGGCGGGCGGCTCAGGCGAGTTCCACGAGGAGGTCGCCGCCCTCCACCTGCTGGATGCGGTTGATGGCCAGCCGGCTCACCGTGCCGGACTTCGGGGCGGTGATCGCGGCCTCCATCTTCATCGCCTCGATGGTGGCCACCGTGGCACCGGCCGCCACCTCGTCACCCTCGGCGACCGCGAGGGTCACCACTCCGGCGAACGGCGCCGCGACATGGCCGGGGTCGCTGCGGTCGGCCTTCTCGGTGACCGGGACGTCGGAGGCGGCGGCCCGGTCGCGGACCTGGATCGGCCGCATCTGACCGTTCAGGGTGGACATCACGGTGCGCATGCCACGCTCGTCGGCGTCGCCCACGGCCTGGAGTTCGATGAGCAGCCGCACCCCGGGGTCGAGGTCGACGGTGTACTCCTTGTCGGGGCGCAGCCCGTAGAAGAAGGCCTTGCTGTCCAGGACGCTGGTGTCGCCGAAGGTCTGCCGGTGCGTCTCGAACTCGCGGGCCGGTCCGGGGAACAGCATCCGGTTGAGCGTGGCCCGGCGGTCCTTCGCCAGCCCGGCGCGGTCGTCCGCGGTCAGTTCCTGCACCGGCTTGGCCTCGGCGCGGCCGCGCAGTGCCTTGCTCCGGAACGGCTCGGGCCAGCCGCCGGGCGGGGTGCCGAGTTCACCGCGCAGGAAGCCGATGACGGAGTCGGGGATGTCGAACCGGTCCGGGTCCTGCTCGAAGTCCCGCGGGGACACCCCGGCACCCACCAGGTGCAGGGCCAGGTCGCCGACCACCTTCGACGAGGGGGTCACCTTGACGAGGCGGCCGAGGATCCGGTCGGCGGCGGCGTACATCGCCTCGATGTCCTCGAAGCGGTCGCCCAGGCCGAGGGCGATGGCCTGGGTGCGCAGGTTGGAGAGCTGCCCGCCGGGGATCTCGTGGTGGTAGACGCGGCCGGTGGGTGAGGCCAGGCCCGCTTCGAAGGGGGCGTAGACCTTGCGGACGCTCTCCCAGTACGGCTCCAGGTCGCCGACGGCCTGGAGGTCGAGGCCGGTGGGCCGGTCCGAGTGGTCGGTCGCCGCGACGATCGCCGACAGGCTGGGCTGCGAGGTGGTGCCCGCCATGGACGCCACCGCTCCGTCGACGGCGTCCGCTCCGGCCTGGATGGCGGCGAGGTAGGTGGCGAGCTGCCCGCCGGAGGTGTCGTGGGTGTGCAGGTGGACCGGCAGGTCGAACTCCCGGCGCAGGGCGGACACCAGGGTGGCGGCCGCGGGCGCCCTCAGCAGGCCTGCCATGTCCTTGACGGCCAGGACGTGCGCGCCCGCGGCCACGATCTGCTCGGCCAGGCGCAGGTAGTAGTCCAGGGTGTAGAGCCGCTCGGACGGATCGGACAGGTCGGAGGTGTAGCACAGGGCCACCTCCGCGACGGCCGTCCCGGTCTCCCGTACGGCGTCGATGGCGGGCCGCATCTGGTCGACGTCGTTGAGCGCGTCGAAGATGCGGAAGACGTCGATGCCGGTGGCCGCCGCCTCCTGGACGAAGGCGTCGGTCACCTCGGTCGGGTAGGGCGTGTAGCCCACGGTGTTGCGGCCGCGCAGCAGCATCTGGAGGCAGATGTTCGGCACGGCTTCGCGCAGGGCGGCCAGGCGTTCCCAGGGGTCCTCGGCGAGGAAGCGCAGGGCGACGTCGTAGGTGGCGCCGCCCCAGCACTCCAGGGAGAGCAGCTCGGGCAGGGTGCGCGCCACCACGGGGGCGACGGCGAGCAGGTCCTTGGTGCGGACCCGGGTGGCGAGCAGTGACTGGTGGGCGTCGCGGAAGGTGGTGTCGGTGACGCCGACGGTGGGTGAGGCGCGCAGCCGGCTCGCGAATCCCTCGGGGCCGAGTTCCGCGAGCAGCTGCCGGGACCCCGGCGCCGGCTCGGCCGCGGCCGGCCGGGGCAGCTTGGTCGTCGGGTCGATCAGTTCGGGGCGCTCGCCGTGCGGCTTGTTGACCGTGATGTCGGCGAGGTAGGTCAGCAGCTTCGTGCCACGGTCGGCGGAGTGGCGTGCGGTGAGCAGGTGCGGTCGCTGCTCGATGAACGACGTGGTGACCCGGCCGGCCTGGAACTCCGGGTCGTCGAGCACGGCCTGGAGGAAGGGGATGTTGGTGGAGACGCCGCGGATGCGGAACTCGGCCACGGCGCGCCGGGCCCGGCCCACCGCGGTGGCGAAGTCCCGGCCTCGGCAGGTCAGTTTCACCAGCATGGAGTCGAAGTGGGCGCTGATCTCCGTGCCGGCGTGGGTGGTGCCGCCGTCCAGGCGGATGCCGGAGCCGCCGGGCGAGCGGTAGGCGCTGATCTGCCCGGTGTCGGGGCGGAAGCCGTTGGCCGGGTCCTCGGTGGTGATGCGGCACTGCAGCGCGGCGCCGCGCAGGGTGATGTTCTCCTGGGCGAGTCCGAGGTCGGCGAGGGTCTCGCCGGCGGCGATGCGCAGCTGCGCCTGTACGAGGTCGACGTCGGTGACCTCCTCGGTCACCGTGTGCTCGACCTGGATGCGGGGGTTCATCTCGATGAAGACGTGGTTCCCGTCGCGGTCGACGAGGAATTCCACGGTACCGGCGTTGCGGTAGCCGATCTGGCGGGCGAAGCGCACGGCGTCGGCGCAGATCCTGTCCCGCAGCCGGGGGTCGAGGTTCGGCGCGGGCGCGAGTTCGATCACCTTCTGGTGGCGGCGCTGCACCGAGCAGTCGCGCTCGAAGAGGTGGATGACGTTGCCCTCGCCGTCGGCGAGGATCTGCACCTCGATGTGGCGGGGATCGACGACGGCCCGCTCCAGGAAGACCGTGGGGTCGCCGAACGCGGAGGCGGCCTCCCGCGAGGCCGCCTCGATGGACTCCCGAAGCTGGGCGGGGTCCTCGACCCGGCGCATCCCGCGCCCGCCACCGCCGGCGACCGCCTTGACGAACACGGGGAAGCCGATGTCGTCGGCGGCGCGGACGAGTTCCTCCACGTCGGTGGAGGGCTCCGAGGAGCTCAGTACCGGCACGTCCGCCGCGCGGGCCGCGGCGACGGCGCGCGCCTTGTTCCCGGTCAGCTCCAGGATCGGGGCGCTCGGTCCGACGAAGGTGATGCCCGCCTCGTCGCACGCCAGGGCCAGCTCGGGGTTCTCGGACAGGAATCCGTAGCCCGGGTAGACGGCGTCGGCGCCCGCCCGGAGGGCCGCGCCGACGATCTCCTCGACCGAGAGATAGGCACGCACCGGATGCCCTACCTGGCCGATCTGGTATGCCTCGTCCGCCTTGAGCCGGTGGAGCGAGTTGCGGTCCTCGTGGGGGAAGACCGCGACCGTTCGGGCACCCAGCTCGTAGCCCGCGCGGAACGCCCTGATCGCGATCTCACCACGGTTGGCTACCAGCACCTTGCGGAACATGTTGATCCCTTCAGCCTGCCCGGTGACGAAGACCATCGTGTCGGTGACAGGCCCGGTGCGCCATGTGAGCCGGGCCACTCGTCCCACGCCGGACGGGGTTGCCGCTTCGGCGCCGTGGGGCACGTCAGTGTGCGGGGGTGGCGTCCTGACGGGCGGGGTGACCGAGCCAGTAGCCGAAACCCCGGCGGGTGCGGATCAGCGCGGGATGTTCCTTGTCCACCTTGAGCCTCAGACGGGAGACGAGCTTCTCGATGGCCGAGTTGGCGCGGTACTCGCCCCACACGTGCCGGCTGATCTGCTCCTTCGACAGCACGCGTTCGGCGTTGGCCAGCAGGTGGCTCAGGAGCCGGTATTCGGCGGGGGTGAGGTCGAGCTGTCTGGACCCGCGCCATGCCTGGCAGGTGGCATCGTCCAGAACCAGGTCGCCGTAGCAGTGCATCCCCTGCTGCTCGGGGGCACGGCCGCGCAGCAGGACCTGGGCCCTGGCCAGGACTTCGGCGATCCGCACCGGCTTGGTGACGTAGTCCTCGCCGCCCGGGCCGAGTTCGGGCAGGAGGCTGTGGAGGAAGTCGCAGGTGGTCAGGAACAGCAGCGGCGGCCGGTCCGCGGGCGCCACGCGCCGCCCCCGGGTGAAGCCGATCAGGTCGGGCAGGGTGGCGTCCAGGACCACCAGGTCGAAGCGGTGCTCCGCGAACCGCACCATCCCGTCGGCTGCGGTCCCCGCGGTGCAGACCCGGTAACCCACCAACTCGAGTGCGGTGGCGATCAGTTCGGTCACCGAGGGGTCCTGCTCGACGACCAGGACGTGCCGCCCGTGGCCGCGGGGCGACGACGGCCCCTCTCCGAGGACGCAGCCCGCCGGACGGCCGGTGCTCCGATACACGGGGAGGCTGTCCGGGTGGGGCGTGGCCGTCATGGCTCGATGCCGGCCTCGGCTCGGGCGACGAAGTCGCCCACCGTGCGGGGGAAGAGCTCGGCGAGCAGACGGAGGCCCTCGGGCGACCGGTCCGCCGGCGCCACCCGCATGCTTCGGAGGCTCACTTCCCGCGTCCGGTCGATGGCGATCGGTCCGGCCTCGGCGAGCCGGACACGCCGGGCCCGCCGGTCCTCCGGATCGGGGACCCGCTGTACGCAGCCGCCCTTCTCCAACTGCCCGAGCTGCCGGGTGACATGGGACGCCTCCACGGAGAGGCGGGCCACCGGCTTCCCGGGGCGCAGCGGGTCGCTTCCGGCGGCGTGCCGCAGGATCGCCGCGGCGGCCCGAGCCGGAGGCAGCCCGGCCACGGCCATCAGGCGCTCGTGCTGCCGGACCCGGCCCACCAGGCAGGTGACACGGGTGAGGGCCCGCTCGGTCTCGACCGGATCCGGTGAGGCGGGTACGGGCACCACTGCGGGCTGCGGGGCGGACATGCGGTTACCGTAGAGTTACTTGACTAAGTTAAGCAAGACGGGCGCAGGCCTTCTTGCCCCGCGCCACCTCCACTCCGCCACCGGACCCCCCGCGTGACTTGAATCACGTCAGGCTGAGGTCAGGAAACTGACCGGAAGGTGTCAGCCCGCTCCGCTTCCATGCCTGGTGGCCGAGCTTTCCGATTCCACAACTCCTGCTTCCTTCACGGCCGTTCCAGCCGGAAGCGCTCCCCCACGTCATGTAGGAGATGCCATGCCCGAGGCCCTGTCCTGCCCTGCCGGCGGCACCGCCGAGGAGTTGCCCGAGTATCCGCTGCCGCGGGCGGCGCAGTGCCCTCTGGCCCCGGCCCCGGCCGCGCAGGAGCTGCGGGCGGAGCACCCGGTCACGAAGGTCCGCATCTGGAACGGCAGTACGCCCTGGCTGGTCACCCGGCACGCCGACCAGCGCGCCCTCCTGCCCGACCCCCGGGTGAGCGACGACGACCTCGACCCCGGTTTCCCTCATGTCAACGCCCACCGGGCGATGATCGCCCCGGCCACACCCCGGCTGATCACGAACACGGACGCGCCGGAGCACACCCGGCTGCGCCGGACCGTCAACGGCCCGTTCCTGGTCAAGCGGATCGAGAGGATGCGGGCCCCGGTCCAGAAGATCGTCGACGACCTGATCGACACGATGCTGGCGGGCCCCCACCCGGTCGACCTGCTCACGGCGTTCGCGCTGCCGGTGCCGTCGCTGGTCATCGCCGAACTGCTCGGGGTGCCCTATGAGGACCACGACTTCTTCCAGCGCAGCAGCAGCCTGGTCCTGGACGGCGCCGCGGCGCCCGAGGAGGCCCGGAGGGTCAGCGGTGAGCTGGCCGCCTATCTGGACGACCTGATCAGGCGGAAGACGGACGACCCGGGCGAGGATGTGCTCTCCGAGATGGCCGGCCGGGTCCGCGACGGGGAGATGTCGCACACCGAGGCCGTCCACATGGGCGTGGCGATGCTGATCGCCGGCCACGAGACGACCGCGACGATGATCAGCCTCGGCACCCTGGCGCTGTTCGAGCACCCCGACCAGCTCGCCCTGTTGCGGGAGACCGACGACCCGAAGCTGGTCGCGAACGCGGTGGACGAGCTGCTGCGCTACCTGACCATCGTCCAGACCGGTGTGCGCCGGGTCGCCAAGGAGGACGTCGGGATCGGCTCGGTGGTCATCCGCAAGGGCGAGGGCATCGTCTTCGACCTGCACGCGGCGAACTGGGACCCGGAGGCGTTCCCCGAGGCCGAGCGGCTGGACCTCACCCGCCCCGCCCGGATCCACCAGGCGTTCGGCTACGGACCCACCAGTGCCTGGGCCAGAACCTGGCCCGGCTGGAACTCCAGGTCGCCTACGGCACCCTCTACCGCCGCATCCCCACCCTGCGCGCGGCCGCCCCGATCGAGGACCTTTCCTTCGACCGCACCGGGACGACGTACGGCGTCCACAGCCTGCCCGTCACCTGGTGACCGGCCCCGCCCTCACCCCCACAGCACGACCGGCAGAACCGGAAGGACCGACCGAGTGACAACGACGCGTGTGGAACTGGACGAACCCAAGTGCGTGGCGTCGGGACAGTGCGTCCTGGCCGCCCCCGACGTCTTCGACCAGCGGGACGACGACGGAGTGGCGGTCCTGCTGGAGGAGTACCCCGGTGAGGAACTGCTCCACGACGCGCGCCAGGCCGAGGCGGTCTGCCCGGCCGCGGCGATCCGCCTGGTGGAGCGGTGAGACGCGTCGTGGTCGTCGGTGCCTCGGCCGCCGGACTCGCGGCGGCCGAGACCCTGCGCCGGGCGGGCCACGACGGCCCGCTCACCCTCGTCGGTGACGAGCCGCACGTCCCGTACGACCGCCCTCCGCTGTCCAAGCAGATCCTCTCCGGCGCGTGGCCGGCCGGACGGCTGCCGTTGCGCCGGGACGAGGACCTCGACGCCCTGGACCTGGACCTGCGGTTGGGGACGGCGGCGACCGGGCTGGACCTGGCGGATTGCGCGGTCCGGCTGGCCGATGGGTCGCGGGTGCCGTACGACGGGCTGATCGTGGCCACGGGCGTGCGTCCCCGGCGGCTGCCCGGCGAGGGAGCGCACGTCCTGCGCACGCTGGACGACGCCCTCGCACTGCGTGACGTGCTGACGCCGGGCACCAGGCTCGTCGTGGTGGGCGCCGGGTTCCTCGGTGCCGAGGCCGCCGCCGTCGCCCGGGGTCTGGGCGCCCACGTCACCCTGCTCGAGCCGTCTCCCGTCCCGCTGGCCCACGCCGTCGGCACCGAGGTCGGCGGGATGCTCTCCCGGGTCCATCTCGACCACGGCGTGGAGTTGCGCACCTCGGTCACCGTGACGGAGGTGACCGAGGACGGCGTGCGGCTGGCCGGCGGCGAGGTGGTCGAGGCCGACGAGATCCTGGTCGCCGTCGGTTCACTGCCGAACACCGGCTGGCTCGCGGACAGCGGGCTGACGCTCGGCGACGGCGTGATCTGCGACGAGTACTGCGAGGCCGCACCGGGGGTGTACGCGGCCGGTGACGTCGCCCGCTGGTACAACCCGCTGTTCGGGACGTCGATGCGGATCGAGCACCGTACGAACGCCGCCGAGCAGGGCATGGCCGCCGCGCACAACCTGCTCGCCGCGCCAGAGGCGCGCACGCCGTTCACGCCCGTTCCGTACTTCTGGTCCGACCAGTACGGCCTGCGGATCCAGGCCTACGGCTACCTGCGCGGCCACGACGAAGTCGCCGTCGTGGACGGGGACACGGCCGGGCGGCGGTTCGTCGCCGCCTACCGCAGGGGCGGAAGGCTCACCGGCGCACTGGCGGTGGGCATGCCGCCCAAGGCCGTCCGCGCCTGGCGGAAGGCCGTCGCGGACGGTACGGCCTGGCACGAGGCCGTACGGGACGAGGCGGCCGCCCCCGACGACCTCATCGGCAACGGTCACCACCACGGCAAGGAGACCTCCCATGCACGACAGTAGGGACGACCGGTCGCGTGACGTGGTCGTCGTCACCGGAGCGGGCGGGATGGGGTCGGCGGTCGCCCGACGGCTGGGCAGCGGGCGGACGTTGATCCTCGCCGATGCGTCCCGCGCTCGGCTGGACGAAACGGTGGACGCGCTGCGCGCCGAGGGGTACGCGGTACGGGGTGTACCGACCGACGTCCGTGACCGTGCGGCGGTGGAGCGGCTGGCCCGGACCGCGGCCGGGGCGGGGCGGATCACGGCCGTCGTGCACACGGCCGGGGTGGCCGCCGCGACCGCCTCGGCATCCAGGATTCTCGAGGTCGACCTGCTCGGCACGGTGTACGTCATCGAGGCGTTCGAGCAGGTGGCCGTTCGTGGCACGTCACTGGTCTGCGTCGCCAGCGTCGCCGGGCACATGGCCTCGATCGGCGCCGAGGACGAGGCTTCCCTGGCCACGGCACCCGCGGACCGGCTGCTGGGCCTGGACGCGGTCACCGGCCTCGCCGACGATCCGACGGCCGCCTACATCCTGGCCAAACGGGCGAATCTCCTGCGGGTGCAGGCCGCCGCCCTCGCGTGGAGCCGGCTCGGCGCCCGTGTCAACACGGTCAGTCCGGGCATCGTCGCCACCGCGATGGCGAAGGCGGAGGCCGACGCGGACTCCGACGGGCACATGATGAAAATGCTCGACGCGTGCGGCGCGGGCCGGCCCGGTACACCCGCCGAGATCGCCGACGCGGTGGCCTTCCTCACGGACCCGCACTCCTCGTACATCACCGGCACCGACCTGCTCGTCGACGGCGGTCAGACGGCATGGATCCGGCACCACATGCCCCGCGGGTGACGGCACTTCGGGGCCGGGAGGGTCAGGGCGCGAGGCCGGCTGCCTCATGCGGGTGAGGGGGCGGCAAGAGGACAGCCGGGGAGATCTGAGCCTCCCTGCCGGGCCGGCGCCGTACGGACACTCCGACGGCGGCGGCCACGCCGGCGGATGGACGGCCCCTCCACCTTCCCCTTCCCCACCATGGGCGGCTCGTGGTCCGAACACTTCGACCTGCTCACCGGCCTGCCCGACCGGGGGGACACCGTCGTCGGCAACGACGTCTGGTTCGGCCACGGCAGCACGGTGCTGCCGGGCGTACGGATCGGACACGGCGCCATCATCGGCTCCGGTGCCGTGGTCACCGGCGACGTGCCCGACTACGGCATCGTCGGGGGCGATCCGGCCCGCCTCATCCGCACCCGCTACGGCCCCCGGGACGTCGTGCGCCTGCTGGCGGTGGCCTGGTGGGACTGGCCCGCGGAGCACATCACCGGCCATGTTCGGACGATCATGTCGGGGAGCATCGCCGATCTGGAGGCGGCCGCCCCCTGACGTCCCGCCCGTGTGACGCGCGTCCAGCCGTACGAACGACCGCGGGGCGCGCCGGATGCGGCCGGGTACCCCGAACGGGTAAGGAGTATCCGGCTCCGCGACGGATCCTGTCTCGCGTGGTCGGAGTCGGCCAGTGATGCGAGGCTGGGGTGGAGAGGCGTCCGCGGACGGCAGCCGGGAGGGAGTGCGATGGGACGCGACGTCCCGGCGCTGGTGTTCACCCGTGAGGACCGCCGCCGGTACCGGATCAAGATGCAGGAGTGCCTCGACACGTTCGCGCAGATGCTGCGAGAGGCACGGTTCGAGTCCGAGCGGCCCCAGGTGGGGCTGGAGATCGAGCTGAACCTGGTCGACGACCGGGCGGAGCCGGTGATGCGCAACAGCGACGCGCTCGAAGCGATCGCGGACCCGGCCTGGTCCACGGAGCTGGGCCGGTTCAACCTCGAGGTCAACGTTCCGCCACGGCGGCTGACGGCGGGCGGACCCGACTCCTGGGAGTCCGAGATCCGTGCCGCGCTGAACCATGCCGAGGAGCGCGCGAAGTCGGTCGGCACGCATCTGATCATGACCGGGATCCTGCCGACGCTGCGGCAGGACGACGTGGGCGAATCGGCGCTGTCGGAGAACCCGCGCTACCGACTCCTCAACGACCAGATCTTCGCGGCCCGCGGAGAGGACCTGTGCATCGAAATGGACGGCCTCGACCGGCTGCGCACCTACGCGGACACGATCACTCCCGAGGCCGCCTGCACCAGCACCCAGTTCCACCTCCAGGTGTTCCCGGAGCAGTTCGCCGACTACTGGAACGCGGCACAGTCGATCGCCGGGGTCCAGGTCGCGCTGGCCGCCAACTCGCCGTTCCTGTTCGGCAGGGAACTGTGGCACGAGACCCGCGTCCCGCTGTTCGAACAGGCCACCGACACCCGTCCCGAGGAGATCAAGGTGCAGGGGGTACGGCCCCGGGTGTGGTTCGGGGAGCGGTGGATCAACAGTGTCTTCGACCTCTTCGAGGAGAACCTGCGGTACTTCCCGGCCCTGCTCCCGCTGTGCGACGAGCAGGATCCCGCAGAGACGCTGGACCGGGGCGACATCCCCGAACTGGGCGAGCTGACCCTGCACAACGGCACCATCTACCGCTGGAACCGCCCGGTCTACGCCATCTCGCACGACAAGCCGCATGTGCGGGTGGAGAACCGGGTCCTTCCCGCCGGCCCGACCGTCGCCGACACGCTGGCCAACGGCGCGTTCTACTACGGGCTCACCCGAGCCCTGGTGGAGGAGGAACGGCCCGTATGGTCCCGGATGTCCTTCTCGGCCGCCGAGGAGAACCTGCACACGGCGGCACGGCACGGCATCGAGGCCCGGCTGTACTGGCCCGGGATGGGCGAGGTGCCGGTGCCCGAGCTGGTGCTGCGACGGCTGCTGCCACTGGCGCACCGCGGGCTGGAGCTCTCCGGGATGGACGAGGCCTGGCGGGAGCCGCTGCTCGGCATCATCGAGCAGCGCTGCGTCACCGGGCGCAACGGGGCGGTGTGGCAGAAGGAGATGTTCCACCACATCGACGCCACGGCCCACTGCGGCCGCCATGAGGCCCTGCGCCGGATGACGCAGCAGTACATCGACTACATGCATCTCAACGCCCCGGTGCACACCTGGCCCGTCGACTGACCCGGGTCCTGGCACCCTCACCACCCCGCCCGGCGCCGCCGCGCGGTCGAGGTGTGGACGGACGACGTGTCCGTGAAGCGGGACGACCGCAGGCTGTGCGTGCCGAGCCGCATCACCTCCGCGGCCCCGGACCGAGCCACCGGCCGGTTCCGGTGGAGGACGCTTCCGGTGGAGGACGCTTCCGGTGGAGGACGCTTCTTGTCCCGCGGCCGGCACCGGTGCCGATACCGCGTCCCGCGTCCCACATCCCGAGTCCGACGGCCGACGGACCTGGTCCGACCGGTACAGGCCCTGGCGGCTAGTGTTCGCTGCGCCACCACGCACACGCACTACAAGGAGTCGCGGCATGCCCGAGACGATGGACGCGGCGATTCACGGCACCCCGAGAGCTCTCGCCGAGGGATACGTGGAGCTGACGTCGTCGGCCGAGCTGCGGGACCTGCTCGGGGAACCGCACCCCGTCGTGATCGACAAGGTGCACCCCGAACTCACCGACGACGACCTCGGCATACTGGCCCGCTCGTCCTTCTGTCTGCTGGCCACGTCCGACCGCCGGGGCACCTGCGATGTGTCGCCGCGCGGCGGGCAGCCCGGTTTCACCCATGTCCTCGGCCCCGCACCATCGCACTGCCCGACCGGCCGAGCAACCGCCGGGGCGACGGTTTCCATAACATTCTCGAGAACCCGCAGGCCGGTCTCCTCTACCTCGTCCCGGGCGGCAAGGAGGTACTGCGCGTCAACGGGCACGCCCGCATCCTGACGGACGCGCCGTTCTTCGACGCCATGGCCGCCGACGGCCGCCGCCCGGCACTCGCCGTGCTTCTGGAGATCGACGAGATCTACCTGCACTGCCCGCAGTCGCTGCGCCGGTCCGGGGTTCTGGGACCCCACGACCTGGCACGCCCCCACGGCCGGCTGGGCCGTACCGGGGCCGGTGACGCCTCCGGCGGTCGGGGCCGTCAGCCGTCGGTGGCCCGGACCAGGACCCCGGACACCTCCCTGCGCATCACGTCGCCGATCTCCGGGGGGAGCGAACCGAGGTCCGTGGCGTCCAGGGCACGCAGCGTCTCGTCCGTGCCGGCCGTGCATTCCGTGCTCCCGCCGATCACCTCGTAGCCGTCACGGACCGCGACGCGGACCCTGCGCCGCCCGTCCTCCTCGACGTGCACGGCGGTGGCGACGACGAGGGGCGGCGGGCCGCCCGCTTCGGCGGGCGCCTTGTGGTATCCGCTGGTCACCGGGGTGCGCCAGTGCAGGCTGAGCAGCAGATGGCGCTTGGCCACCACCTCGGCCAGATCGGTCTCGAAGACTCCGTCCCGGTCCAGCACCGTGGCGCGGGCGTCCAGGACGAGCGCCGCCGGCAGCAGACATCGCAGGGTGCTGCCCACGATGTTGCCGCCGACCGTGGCCGTCCGGCGCACTGCGCCGGTGCCCACGGTGGAGGCCGCACCGCGCAGGACCTCCGGTATCCGGTCGTCGATGCGGTGCAGCAGGACAGCCGCGCCCAGCGCCTCGCGCTCGAGTATGTTGGCCTCCGGCAGGCTGCGCAGGGACATCGCCTGCTCGGGGAAGCCGTCCCGCTGCCAGAGCGCCCACACGAGAGTGGCTCCGCCGATGGGCACCGCTCCCTCGGCCATACAGTTCTGTGCTTCGGTCAGGGATGTGGGAAGACGCAAGAGCATGGCGGTCGACCTGCTTTCCTGGGCTTCGGCCGACGGAACCGGCCACTCCGCTGCATGATCATGGACACTGCATTCTCCGCACGGGCGTGGGGGCGCGTACAGGGCTCACACGAACTCATGTGCGCCTGTCGTACGCCCCAAGGACCGGCGTCCCGCCCCCGCGGGAACGTCCCCGCGCCCCCGCGCCCCCGCGCCCGCGAGCGGCCGTGGGGATGTCAGAGCAGCCGCCGGATGTCACCGCGGACCCGGTAGAAGCCGCCGGCCGCCGGGTGCAGCGCATCCACGACATAGCGGGCTCCGGGCTCTCGTATCGCGCGCGGGAACTGCACGTTCCACGACGAGTCGTACCCCTCGGACACCACATGCACGCGCAGACGGGCGGAGTCCTGAACACATTGGACGACGATCGACCCGGCCGGGGCCTGGGCCACCGTGCTCACCGCGCTCGCCGTCGTGGCCGGTGCGTAGGCCGTCAGCGCCTCGGCGAGCTTGACGTCCCGCGCGACCGGCACCGTACCCTGCTGGGCTGCGGAGACGGCCGCCTCGCTCGCATCGACGCACACCAGTGAGCCGTCGGTGGTGACCAGGTACAGCCGCTCGTCCCGGTACTGCATCGACAGAGCCGAGCCGCCGCCCGTGCCGAGCTTCCACAGCCGGGTGCCGTCCTGGTCGAAGCAGTAGACGGACGACGCCGCGTCACCGGCGAACACGAACCGGCCGCCGGGCGAGGTGGCGCACGAGTACACGGCGCCGTCGCAGACGTAGGTGGCCTCGATGGCCCCGCTCACCTTCGACAGCCGTTGCACCACGCGGTGGGCCGTGCCCGCGTACACGGTGTCGTCCTCCTGCCAGCCGAACAGCACACCGCCGCGGGTGGGGGTGTGCCACAACTCGCCGCCTCCGTCGGGCGCGTAGGCGGTGACGCCCCGCCGATGACCGTGGTAGACGGCCCGGTCGTCGGCGCGCACCATCCAGGCGTGGTCGCCCTGGCTGCGACGGGACCACTGGTGCTCGTCCTCGTGGTCGATGACGGTGAGCTTGCCGTCACGGTCCGAGACGTCCAGCACGCCCTCGTGGATGTCCAGCCAGAAGATGTCGACGTCCGCGGCGATGTCGTACGCCGCGAACGGCAGCTTGGAGGACAGGTCGTAGACCTTGCCGTCGTCGCAGCCCGCGTAGATCCAGAAGTCGTCGGCGACCAGGCACTTCACGCCGTCCGGCAGGTTGAAGCGGGCCAGCACCCGGCCGTCGTGGCCCAGGGTGTACACGTCGCCCGCCTGGTTGCCGACCCAGCAGTGCTCGTCGTCGACGTGGATGCCGAACGCCGCGGAGCCCGTGCCGAACCGCCACAGCACCGGGGCCACGGCACGCGCGGTGGACGGGGCGGACGTCACCTGACGCCGGGTCACCGCACGCGGCGCGCGCTGCCCGGGGACGGCGGGAGCGTAGCCCTTGCGGACCTTCTCACCGACCTTCTTGGCGGCTGCGGCCCGCGCCTTGTCGGCCGAGGGAAAGCTGGTGATCTGGGTCTGCCCCGAGGCGCCTATCCGCCCGTAACGGACGGTCACCACCAGGGCGTCGACGGTCACTTCGTAGAACTTGTGCGCGGTGCCGTCATCCTGCGACAGCTCCAAATACGTCGTCGTCGACGCCGACCCGCCAGACATGACAGAACCCTCCCCGAAGCGGGCCGCCGGCCGTTCCGGCAGGTCCCACTGTCCGAACCGTAGGCGGCACCACTGACAATGGACCGCCGGTCATCCACCCGCGGAAGCAACCCGTCCCGGTTCCTGCGAGTCCCACATATCGCCTGCCTCTGCCGTCCCGACGCCCGGTCTCGTCCCGCTGCTCACCTCACCGCCTTCCGGCCTCCCCGCCTCATCCCCTCATCGCCCCGGCGCCACCGCGCGTCCGCGGCTTCGGACTCACCACGAACGAACGGACCCATGAACACCGCGACCCTGCTGGACGTCCTGCTGGACGCCGCCCACCAGTCCCCCGACCAGCTGATCGTCCATGTCCGGGGCGACGGCGGCGAGACGGCCGTCACCTTCCGGGAACTCGTGGCCGAGTCGCTGCGCGTCGCGGGTGGTCTCCATGCCGCGGGGGTCGCGCCGGGCACCTGCGTTCCGGTGCTCGCGGAGCACAGTGCGGACTTCCAGCCCATGTTCTGGGGCGCGCTCGCGGCCGGTCTGGTGCCGGTGCCGCTCGCGCCCGACGTGCGGCGGGTCCGGCCGGTGTGGGAGCAGCTCGGCCGCCCCCCGGTCATGGTGGACGCGGCCTGCGCGCCGGTGGCCGCCGAACTCCCGGACCATGCCCGGGTCCTGCGGCTCGACGCGCTGCGGGAGAGCCCTGCGCCGGCCTCCCCCGCCACGCCGGATCCGGACGGGCTGGCCTTCCTGCAGTTCTCGTCCGGCAGCACGGGGGCGCCCAAGGGCGTGGAGCTGACCCACCGGGCCGTGCTGGCGAACCTGCGGCAGCTGACCGAGGCCTCCGCCCTCACGGAGCAGGACGTGGTGGTCAGCTGGATGCCGTACTTCCACGACATGGGGCTCATCGGCACGCATCTGGCGCCGCTGGCCGCGCGGGCCAAGCAGGTGAAGATCGGCCCCCTGTCGTTCGCGAAGAATCCCCGGCTGTGGTTCGACGTGGCCGCCGCGCATCGGGGAACCGTCCTCTCGGCCGCCAACTTCGCGCTGGCGCTGACCCTCCGCCGGGTTCCCGAGGAGGTGTTCGCCGCCCTGGACCTGAGCCCGGTCCGGCTGATCACGGTGGGGGCCGAACCGATATCGGCGACAGTGTGGCGGGACTTCGCCGCCAGGACCCGGGCCTCAGGGCTGGATCCGCGGGCGGCGACGCCCGTGTACGGGCTCGCCGAGGCGACGCTGGCCGTGGCGTTCCCGCCGTTGGGCGAGGTGGCCGCGCCGGTGGCCGTGGAACGTGCCGCCCTCGGCCGGGGCCGCGTGGTGGATTGGGAAGCCGGGGGTGACGCGGCGGAGTCGGTGGAGCTGATGGACGTCGGGGTGCCGGTGCCGGGCTGCTCGGTGCGGATCACCGACGAAGCGGGCCGGCCGCTGGGCGACCGGCGGGTGGGGCACATCGAGGTGAGCGGGCCGCAGATCGCCCGCGGCTACCACGGCCTGCCGGACGTGACAGCGCGCTCCTTCACCGACGGGTGGTTGCGCACCGGTGACCTGGGCTTCCTCCGGGACGGCCGGCTGTGTGTCAGTGGCCGGTTCAAGGACGTCCTGTTCGTCAACGGCCGTACGTTCCATGCCCCGGACCTGGAGGAGGTGGCGTCCGGCACACCGGGGGTGCCGGCCGGGACGACGGTGGTGGTCGGGTCGACCGATCCGGTGTCCGGCGGGGAGCGGGTAGCGGTGTTCGTCGCCTGGGCGCGGCCGCCGCGTACCGCCTCCGAGGTGCTGGACCGGGTCGCGCGGCGGATCCGCGCGGCGCTGGGCCACGACGACGTGCGGGTGTTCGCCCTGCCGCCGTCCGCGTTCCCCCGGACGACGAGCGGCAAGATTCAGCGGCAGCGGATGCGGTCCCGGTTCGAGGCGGACGGGTACCGGCCGTCGGCTCGTTCCGGTACGGCGGCGGGCTCTGGTGCGGCGGCCGACCCAGGTGCGGTGGCGGGCTCGGGTGCCGTGGCGGGTGATCCGGTGGAACGGTCTCAGCGGCCGTCGTCGTCCGGGGACCGGCGGGCAGTGCCCCGTTCTCGTGGGGACGTGCGACGGGTGGTGCGTGAGGTGTGGGCTGCGGTCCTGGGGCTGTCCGAGGCCTCGTTCGGGGACCGGGACCGGTTCGCCGAACTGGGCGGCACCTCGCTGCGGGCCATGGAGGCGCTCGCCTCGCTGGAACGTTCCCTCGGTGTCTCGCTGGGTCCGGCGGTGATGCGCAACGACACGGTCGCCACGCTCACCGACCATCTCATGGACACCGTCGAGGCGGACGGCACACGGGCGGGCGACACTTCGACGGACGGCACTTCGACGGGCGGCGCGGGGGCGGGCGGGCAGAAGGCCGTGTCCGCTGCGGGCGGGGCGTCCGCGACCGCCGTGGTGGGGCTGGCCTGCCGGTTCCCGGGGGCCGACACGCCGGAGGAGTTCTGGGACCTGCTCACCGCCGGCCGCGACACCGTGTCCGCGGTGCCCCCGGACCGTTGGGGCACGGGCCGCCGGCACACGAACGGCTCCAGGGGGCTCGAGGCGACCGGCCGCTGGGGGGCGTTCCTGGACGACCCCGCCGCCTTCGACGCCGCCCACTTCGGCATCGGCGACGAGGAGGCACGCGCGCTGGACCCGCAGGCGCGTGTTTTCCTCGAGCTCGCCCACGAGGCGTTGGAACGCGCCGGGTACGCCGGACCCCGCCGCCGGGCCCTGCGGACCGGGGTCTTCGCCGCCGTCGGCGACAGCGGCTACCGGCAGCTCCTGGCGGACGCGGACACCGCCGGTACGCCGCCGACCGCCATGGCCCTGACCGGCAATCTCCCCAACCTGGTCGCCGCACGGCTGGCACACTGCCTCGACCTGGACGGACCGGCGCTCGCCGTGGACACGGCATGTTCCTCGGGCCTGGTGGCGCTGCACCTGGCCCGGCGCAGTCTCGCGGACGGCGAGTGCGACGTCGCGGTCGTGGGCGGGGTCAACCTGCATCTCACCGCGTCGGCTCACCAGGCCCTGGAGGCGGCCAAGGCCCTGTCGCCGACCGGGCGCAGCCGTGCCTTCAGCACGTCGGCCGACGGGTTCGTGCCCGGCGAGGGCGGCGCGGTCCTCGTCCTGCGGCGGCTCGACGAGGCCCGGCGGGACGACGACGAGGTCCTGGCCGTCGTACGCGGCACCGCCGTCAACAACGACGGTACGTCGCTGAGCCTGATGGCACCCAACCCGCTGCGCCAGCGCGAGGTGATCGGCCGTGCCTACGAGCAGTGCGGGGTCGACCCGGCGTCGGTCTCGTACGTCGAGGCCCACGGCACGGGTACGGCCGTCGGCGATCCGATCGAACTGCGGTCCCTCGCCCATGCCTTCCCGTCCCGCCCGGACGGCCGTCCCCGGCTGCTCGGCTCGGTGAAGACCAACATCGGGCACCTGCTGAACGCGGCGGCACTTCCCTCGCTCGTGAAGGTGGTGCTGGCACTCGGGCACGGGCGCCTCCCGGCCTCGCTGCATCACACACCGGTCTCGCCCGCCGTCGAGCAGTCGGGATTCGCCCTGGTGACGGAGGTGACGGCCTGGGAGTCGTCCGGGCCGCGCAGGGCGGGGATCAACGCCTTCGGCTTCGGCGGCACCAACGCGCACGCCGTTCTGGAGCAGGCACCACCGCGAACGGCGGATGCGCCGCGCGGGGACGACCGGACAGTGGACCGGAACGGTTCCGACCCGAGCCTGCTCACCCTCTCGGCGGGCAGCGCGGCCGGGCTCGACGCGTGGACGGCGCGTATCTCGGACCATCTGGGCGAGCACCCGGAATTCGAGGAGGCGGACGTCTGTGCGGCGGCGGGCGCCGCACGCGACGAACGGCCGCACCGCCTCGCCGTCGTGGCCGCCGGAGACCTGCGCGAACGGCTCGCCTCGGTACGCGTCGCCGACGGCTCGCCCGTGCGGGGCGCGGCCGCCGGGACGGTGGCGCACCGGCCCCGGACCGTCTACGTGTTCCCCGGTCAGGGCGGTCTGCGGCCGGGGCAGGGGCGGGAGTTGTACGCCACGGCGCCCGTGTACCGCGCGACGCTGGACGAGGCGTCGGGGCTGGTGGGAGCCGTGCACGGGCGGGAGTTGACGGCCTGGTGCGTGGACGGCGACGTCGGCGGCGAAGCGCTCGCCGCGACCGAGGTGGCGCAGCCGCTGCTGGTGGCACACGGGGTCGCGCTCGCCCGGCAGTTGACGGCCTGGGGGGTCCGGCCCGACGCGCTGATCGGGCACAGCGTCGGCGAACTGGCGGCTGCCTGCGTCGGCGGCATGCTGTCGCTGTCCGACGCGGTGCTGTTCGCGGCGGAACGGGGACGGCTCATGGGCGGGTCGACCGCACCGGGTGCCATGGCGGCGGTACGGGGCGCCGTGGAAGGCGAGGTGGAGTCGCTGGTGGCCGCGTCCCCGGACGACCTCGCGGTGGCGGCGTACAACGGCCCCGGCCGACTGGTGCTGTCCGGCTCCCCGGACGCGGTCCGGCGGGCGTCGGAGCGGCTCGCCGAGCACGGCGCGACGGTCCGTCCGCTGCGGGTGCCGTGCGCCTTCCACTCCCCTCTGATGGAGCCGGTCGCGCACGCCTTGAGCGATGCGGCGCGCAGGCTGACGGTGTCGGCTCCCGAACTCGCGGTGATGAGTACGCTCACCGCCGAGTGGCAGCCTCGGATGGATCCGGACCATCTGCGGGAACACGCCGTGCGGCCGGTGCTGTTCGGCCGGGCCGTGGAGCGTCTGCTGGACGAGGGCTACGACACGTTCGTGGAACTCGGGGCGGGTGAGAACCTCGCGGGTCCGGTCCGCGCGGTGGCCGCCGGTCGCCGGGCCGACGGCGCGGCGCACGGCGCCCTTGTGGTGTCCGCCCCCGCAGCACCCTTCGACGGCCAAGAAGCGCCGGGCGGGGCTCGGGAGTTGATGGAGACGGTGGCGCGGCTGTGGGTGCGCGGGGTGCCCCTCGACCGTACGGCGCTCGACACGGGGACCCGCAGGGTGCCGCTGCCGCCGTACCCGTACCGGCGGCGCAGGTACGGGCCCGAGCCCGATGCGCGCGGACTGCTGCACCGCGTCGAGTGGCGGCCCGTCCCCCTGTCCGGCAACGGCCTCCCCCTTACCGGCCTTTCCGCTGCCGGCCTTTCCGGCCCGGTGCTGGTGACCGGAGCGGACGTCTCGGCGGTACGCCGGGCGGCGGACGGGTTCGCGGCCCTCGGCATACGGGTGGCCACGGCCGGCCACGGTGACGTCCGTCCACAGGCCGTGGTCCTCCTCGGCCGCCAGGTCCGGCGGGACGCGCCGGACCTGGCAAGCCCGGCGGGCGACCTCGACGCGGAGCTGCGGCAGGCGGTCGCGGCGTTCCGGGACGCCCTCGCGTTGCTGGACCGGACCGGAGCCCGCCGGCTGCTGGTCGTGACCGAGGACGCGCACGTCACCGGGCACGGCGTGGAGCAGCCGGTGCCGGCGCAGGCGGTCCTGGGCGGTCTGGCCCTGGCCGTGCCGGAGGAGTCGGCCGGCGTGGTCGCGAACTGGGTGGACCTCTCGTCCCACGGCCTTTCCGGCACTCCCGACGCCGAAGGGTGGCTGCGTTGCCTGGCCGTCGAGCTGACGGCGCCGCAGGCGACGGGAGCGATCGCCTGGCGGGCCGGACAGCGCCTCGTGCGTTCCGTCGCGCCGGAACCGGGGCGAGGGCCGGGTGCGGTGGGAGAACCGGGCGGACGTGACCGCCCGGAGCGGCTGCCGGCCGACGGTACGTTTCTGATCACGGGCGGCGCCGGGGGCATCGGGTCCGCACTGGCCCGGGACCTGGCGGGCCGGGGCCGGCCGGTCCTGGTGCTGGCGGGACGTTCCCCGCACCCGCCCGCGGGCCTGTTGAAGGAGCTCGCCGGTCTCGGTGCCGAGGCCCGCTACGTCATGGCGGACCTCACGGTGCCCGGCGACGTGGAACGGCTCGTGGGCGAACTGCCTTCGTTGGACGCCGTGTTCCACGCGGCCGGTGTCGTACGGCCCGGCAGCCTGCGAGGGACGGACGTGCCGGAGACCGTGGAGGCACTGAGGGCGAAGACCCTCGGCACGGTGCTGCTGTCCGGGGCACTGCACCGGCACGGTCAGCGTCCGGGGGTGTGCGTCGCGTTCTCCTCGGTCTCGTCGGTGCTGCACGGCCTGGCGGGTGCGCTGGGCGCCTACGCCGCGGCGAACGCCTTCCTCGACTCCTTCGCCGGAGCCGAGTCCCTGGCGGGCCGGCCCTGGCTGTCGGTGAACCTGGGTCCGTTCGCCGAGACGGGCCTCGCGGTCGCCGCGGGCGGCGGGGCACGCGCCGCCGGTGCGGGCGGCGGGGGCCGTCCTCTGGCGACCGCGTCCGCGCTGGCCGCGCTGCGGGCGGCGTGTGCCACCGACGCGACGCAGCTGGTCGTCGCCGACCTGGTGCCCGGGGCACAACCGGCCGCCGCCCCGCCCCATCCGGTGCGGCCCACGGGCGTCGAGAGCGTCAAGGGCGCCACCGGGCCGGCCGGCACCGACCGGCACCGGCCTCCGGTGTCCTCCGGCACCGCTGTCGTCCTGCGGGAACTGCTGGCCCAGTCGCTCGGCATCCCGGCATCGGGCGTCGACGACGACACGCCGTTCCTGCGGCTCGGGCTGGACTCGCTGGGCGCCGTCGACCTCGTCAAGCGGCTGGAGCGGAGGCTCGGACGGCAGCTGCCCACCACGCTCTTCTTCGAACACCGGACGGTGCGCGAACTCTCCGCCCATCTGGACCTGGAGGGTCGCACCGGTGTGCCGTACCGGGCAGCGGCGAAGGACCAGGGGGCGGATGCGGCGAGCGGATGCGGAGACGGTCCGGGCCGTGGCCCCGGGGACGGGAACGACGACGGACGGGCGTTCGCCCTGACCCCCGTACAACTGGCGCTGTACACCAGCAGCCGGCTGCATCCGGACCTCCCGGCCCGGGGTCATCTGCGGCTGACCGTGCGGGGCCCGCTCGACACCGGCCTGCTGGGCCGGGCGCTGGCGGCGCTGGCCGAACGGCACGGCATGCTCCGGCTGCGGGTGGAGGCCCCGGACGGGGTTCCCGTGCAGCGTGTGGCGCCTCCGGTACCACTGCGGGACTGGTTCGAGGTGCGCGACTGCGCCGCCGACGAGGTGGCCGATGCCGAGACGTCCGTGTGCAACCGGCCGTTCGACCTGGCGGCGTTGCCGCCCGTCCGGGCCGTGCTGCTCCGCCAGGATCCGGGGCTCGCCAATCTGGTGCTGGTGGTGCACCACGCGGCGGTGGACGGCTACAGCTTGAACGTTCTGGCCGAGGAGCTGTCCAGCACGTACACCGATCTGTACCACGGACGGCGTCCGCGACAGGCACTTGCCGCACCGGACTTCGCACGGTACACGTCGAGCCTGCCGCTCTCCGGACCCGCCGAGCGGCAGGCCGACCGGCAGTACTGGGCCGAGCGGCTCGCCACGCGCGGCGAACCCCTCCGGCTGCCCTACGACAACGGTCCCGACACGCCGGCCTCCGACCCGTCCGGCCCGATCGTGCAGTACTACGGCGAGCTCGGCGCGGATCTCACCACCGGCCTGGAAGAGCTGGCCGCCGCGCGGGGTGTCTCCCTTTTCCACCTGCTGCTCGCCACGTATGTGCGCTGTCTGGCCCGCTGGTCGGGGCGCCGGGACGTGGCCGTGAACGTGGCCAGGGCGCGTCGCGAGGACCGTTTCGACGGCGTCGAACGGCTGGTCGGTCCGCTCGCCGACACCCTTCCCCTGCTCTGTGGGACGGCGGACGACGAGACGGTCGTCGCCCTGGCGGAGCGGTTGCGCGGGATATGGCTGCGGAGCGAGCGACACGCCGGGCTCAGCAGCCTGGACCTGGCCGCGCTGCTGCCCTGCGCTCGTCCCGGTGCCGACACCGACGCGCGTGCCGGTTCCGGTACCGGTTTCGGCGACCGCACGGTGAGTCCGGCGGGCTTCAGCTTCGCCCGCTTCCCGGCGGAACCGGCCGCCGGCTGTCCGGTGGAGATACGGGCGACCGCGGCCGGCACCGGGTCGGCCGCGACCCGGCTGAGTCTGCTGTGCTGGGCGGACGGTCCGCAGCTGCGACTGTCGTGGAACTATCCGGAGCCGCTGTTCCGGCGAGCCACCGTGGCGCGTCTGGACCAGGAGTTCCGGGCCGAACTGGCCGCGCTGTGCACACCGCGGCCGTCGCGGTTGTCACCGGACACCGGCTCCGCACCCGCCCCTGTGATGCCGTCCTCGTCCGTGCGGGGCGACGGGAGCGTCCCGCTGGTCGCGCGACTGCTCGAACGGTTCCGGGCGACACCCGGCGCGATCGCCGTGGACGCCGTCGCTGCCGCGGGCGCCGCGGGCGCGTCGCTCACGTACGGGGCGCTCGACCGGGCCTCCGCCCGGCTCGCCGCACGCCTGCACGCCCGCGGTGTACGCCCCGGTGATCTGGTCGGGCTGCTCACCGAGCCGGGCGCCGACACCGTCGTGGGTGTCGTGGGCATCCTGCGCGCCGGGGCCGGCTGGATCCCGCTCGACCCGGAGCACCCCACCGCACGGCTGGCCGGCCAACTGGCCCGCACCGGCGCGACCACCGTGGTGTGCCACGCCACCACCCGGCCCACCGCCGCCGCTCTGACGGCCGTACGGGCGGTACCCGTCGTCGACGACAGCCCGTCGGACACGGACGCGGACACCGAGGCCGGCGTGACCGCACCTGCGAACGTGGCCGCTCCCGCCTCGGCGTCCGACGCCGAGGCGATCGCGTACGTCATCTTCACCTCCGGTTCCACGGGACGCCCGAAGGCGGTGCCGATCACCCACCGTGCGATGGAGAACTATCTCGACTGGGCGGTCACCACCTTCGGCTACGGTCCCGGCGACCGCCTCGCGCAGACCGCGTCGCCCTGCTTCGACGCCTCGGTACGCCAGTTGCTCGCGCCGCTCCTGGTCGGTGGCACCGTCGTGACCGTGCCGCGTGGCCTGTTGCGGGATCCCGAGCTGCTGCTCACGCGGGTCGAGCGCGCGCGGGTCACCGTGTGGAGCTCGGTGCCCACCCTGTGGGAGCAGTTGCTGTCGGCCGCCGAGGAAAGGGCACGAAGCGGGGCGGGTCTGCCCGATCTGACGGCGTTGCGGTGGGTGCATGTCGGCGGGGAGGCGCTGCCCGTGGGCCATGTGCGCCGCTGGTTCGACCTGTTCGGGGACGGCGCGCGGATCGCCAACATGTACGGGCCCACCGAGACGACCGTCAACGCCACCTGCCAGATCCTCGACGCCCGTCCCGGCGACGAGGTGCGGCAGGTGCCGATCGGGCGTCCCGTGGCCGGTACGGACCTGGAAGTGGTCCGCGCCGACGGGACCGCCTGCGAGCCGGACGAACCGGGGGAGCTGCTCATCGCCGGCGTCGGTCTGACCCCCGGCTACCTGGGCGAACCGGAACTGACCGCACGGGCGTTCACCGTGCGGGCGGGCCGGCGCTGGTACCGCAGCGGGGACCGGGTCCGCCGGTCGGCCGACGGCACCGTGGAGTTCCTCGGCCGGGTCGACGACCAGGTGAAGATCCGCGGGAACCGGGTGGAGCCGGGAGAGGTCGAGGCGGCGCTCCAGGAGTGTCCCGGGATCGCGCGGGCGGTGGTGACGGCTCGCGAGGGGCAGTTGCTCGCCTTCGTCACCCTCCGGCCCTCGGCCGGCCGGCCCGACACCCGGGAGATACGCCGCCGTCTGGCCGGCGTTCTGCCGTCGTACATGCTCCCGGCCCGGATCATGTGCGTCGATGCGCTGCCCCTCACGGGCACAGGCAAGGTCGACCGCCCGGCGCTGGTGGGCCCGTCCTCCCGGACCGGTCCGGCGGCGTCGGACAACGACGGGGCTTCCCCGCCGGCCACGGCGACCGAACGACGCGTGGCAGCGGTCTGGTCGGACCTGCTCCGGGTGGAACCGGTCAGCCGGGAGGACGACTTCTTCGACCTGGGTGGGGACTCGCTGCTCGTTCTGCGCGTGTTCGCCCGACTCGCGGAACACGAAGTACCGCTGCCCCGGCCGACGGTGATCTACCGTCATCGCACGCTCGCGGCACTGTCCGCGGCCATCGACGCCGCCGCGGCCGAGCCGGAGCCGCGCTCCGCCACCACGGCCTCGGCCTCCGTCTCCGCGCCCCCGGCCGTACGGTCCCTTCCGGCCGGTGACGACCGGACGTCCCCGTTCCCCGTCACACCCGGCCAGCGCGGGTTCCTGCTGGCGGAGGCGCTCACGCCGGGCGGTGGGACCTGGCTGGCGCGGATTCGGCTGTCCGGACCGCTGGACCCCGACGTCTTCCAGGCGGCGGTCGACCTGCTGGTGGAGCGGCACGGCATGCTCCGTACCGTCTTTCCCGCCGGGGCCCGTCCGCCCGTCCAGCAGGAACTGCCCCCGTCGCTGCGTCTGCCGGTCGTCTTCGAGACGGTCGCGTCCCCCACGGAGGTGGACGAACGGGCCACGGCCGAGGCTCAGCGGCGCCTGGAGACCTGGGCCTGGCCGCTGGTGCGCCTTCGGGTGCTCAGCCTCGCTCCACAGGCACACACCCTGCTGGTGCACGCCCATCACGTCATCGGCGACGGCTACAGCGCGGCGCTGCTCCTGCGGGAACTGACCGAGGTGTACGACCGGCTGGCAGGCGGCAGCAGCACCGCACCCCCTCTCGCACCACTGCGCAGCGGCTTCCGCGACCATGTCCGGTGGTCGGCGGAGACCGGCCACCGGACCGGCGCCGCCGAGGCGGCCGGGGCAGAACGCCGGGCCCGGGTGTGCGCCCCGTACCGGCCGCCGGCGCTGCGCCCCGCGGCGGTGGCCGACGGCCCCGGCACGACCGGCCGCGCCGGGGCCGCGACCGGCGATGTCCGGTTCGACTCCTCGGAGTTCACGCTCGGCGCCTCCCCGGCAGCGGCGTTGCGCGCGCTCGCGTCCCGCGCGCGAACCACCCTGTACGCGCCCCTGCTGACCGCCTACCACCAGGAGCTCACGGCACTGACCGGCCGGTCCGATCTGATCGTGGGACTGGCGGTGAGCGGCCGGGACAACGCACTGCCCGACGCCCACCGGATCTTCGGCCCGTTCGCCTCGGCCGTCCCTGTCCGGCCCGCTCCCGTCGATCCGGCCCCCTCTGATCCGTCCGGCACCGGTCCGACCGGCGCAAGGGACTTCGCCTGCGCCCTGCGGCGCATGGCGGCCGAGGCCGAGGAGGCACGCGCCCACGAGGACGTGGTCCCACGGCGTGCCGACGGGCTTCCCCTGACCTCCCAGTTCTTCTTCACCTTCCTCGACTTCTCCGCGCTGGCGCCCGCGGACGACGGCAGCCAGCGGTTGTCGTGGGAGGCGGAGGACAGTACGTTCCTGCCGCCGTCGTCCACGACGGATGTGTTCATGGCGGTGCGGCCCGACGGGGACGGGCTGCGGGTGACGGTCCGGGGCGCGAGCCCTGCGTTCGCACCCGGCGCACTCGACCGTTTCACCGGCTCACTGCGCCGACGTCTCGAACGGGCCGCGGTGGGTGACAGCGGCGTACCGAGCCGGCCGGGAACGGAACGTCCCGGAACGGGCGGTTCCCTGGCGCACCGGCCCGCCGCCCACCGGTCCGGGACGAGGGGACCCGGGACGCGGGACACGATGGACGCGGCCCTGATCGGCTACCTGCCCGCACCGGAGCATCTGGCGCGCCTGGCGGGTCTGCCCTCGTCGGCGCTGCCCCGGGACGAGGTACGCGCCATGCTGTTCCCCGATGGCGCCCCGCGCCTGGTGGAGACGGTGAGTACGCCGCTGGGCCGGTCCGGCTTCCTCTCCGTCCCGCTGTTCGCCGACGAACTCGCGACGGACACCGGGCTGGTGGGGCACACCGCCCGTGCGGTGTCGCTCGCCGCCGCCCGGGGGGCGCGATGTGTGTCCCTGGCGGGGATGATTCCGTCGCTGACCGGCTACGGCTTCGACGTGCTGCGGTCCGGGCGCCATCCGGCGTCCGTGACGACGGGGCACGCGGCAACGGTCGTCTCCGTGGTGAAAACGGTGCACGCGGCGCTGGAGGCCACCGGCCGGGACCTCGCGGATCTCGACGTGGCGTTCGCCGGTCTGGGTTCGATCGGTTCCTCCTCACTGGAGTTGTTGCTGTCCCTGGCCGCCCGGCCTCCCCGGCGGCTGCTCCTGTGCGATGTGCGGGGCAGCGGGCCTCGGCTGACCGCCCTGGGGCGGCGGTTGCGGGAACGGGGGCTGATCGGGGCGGCCGGGTTCGAGGTCGTGGAGTCGGAGCGGGTGCTGCCGGACGCGGTCCACGGTGCGGGCCTTCTGGTGACCGCGGTGAGCGGTGCCGCCGCGGTTCTCGATGTCGGCCGGCTCCGGCCCGGGGCCATCGTGGTCGACGACTCCTTCCCGCACTGCTTCGACACCGGGCGGGCCCTCGCCCGCATGCGGGAGCACAAGGACGTGCTGCTGCTGGGCGGTGGGCTGCTGCACGTCGGCCGCACCGAGCGGGAGGTCGCCGGGGACCTCCCGGACGCGGCGGCGGCCGGCTATCTCGCCCAGCCCTGGCTCGAGGGCACCCTGGCCTCCTGCCGGTTCGAGTCCCTGCTCCACGCCGCCGGACACGAACTGCCGCTGGTGCACGGTCTGGTGGACGCCGGTGTGGCCCTGGCCCACTGGGACGCGGTGGAACGGGCCGGGGTGTCGGCCGCCCCACTGCACCTGCTCGGCCACACCGTGGACGCTGCTACGGCGGACGGGGTGACGACGGGGAACTGACCGCCGGCCGAGGCCGCCCCACCACCGCTCCCGCCGCTTGCCCCGATTCGGGGCGGGCGGCGGGAGCGGTCCGAGGGGGGCTCAGACTCCGAACTCCGTGGGCGAGATGCCCAGGGCCGCGCAGGCCTCGCGGATGGCCTGCTGCTCGGATGCCTCGAAGGTGCCGTCGGCTCCGGCGACGACCATGCCGGTCTGGACGACCGCGCGTGCCTCGACCGGCTTCTTCGCCGCCTTGGCGATGTCCTGCAGCGCCCGCGCCTTGCCCGCCTCGAAGTTCGCCACGAGCTGGTCCACGTGCTCGTTGAACCGCTTGCGGAGCTGGTCCGGCGGGAAGTTTTGCAGGACCTCGTTGGAGACGATCAGTTCTTCCACGCGCTGCCGCTCCGCCGGCTCGACGTGCCCGTCGGCGGCCGCGACCAGCGCGCACATCGCCATGCTCGCGTCCCGGTAGGCGCCGCTCTTGAGTTCCGTCTTCGCAGATGCCAGCTGCGACTTCAGCAGCCCCATCAGCTGGGCCTTGGAGCCGCCGGAGGACGAGCCGCGGGCACGGCCGCCGGACTGTCCCGGTCCGGGGTTGCCGTGCTGTCCTCCTCCCGACCTCGTGCCCTGGGACTGCTGGAGCGCCTTGGCCTGGTCCTTGACCCGGTCCCACATCGCCACTGGTGCCACCTCGGCTTCTGTTGCTGTCTTTCCGGGCCCGGTCGTCAGTCCCGGATGGTGCGGTCCGCCTGCTCAACGGACGCCGTCGCGGCCGCGTTCCCCGATGGCAAAAGAAAGGCAAAAAAATGTCGTCGTGTTGTCATGACGGCTGGTCAAGCGGGTCGCGCGCGGTGGAGGTAACGGATCGGGGCGATCCCGGTCCCGTAGTGCGGCACTTCCTGGTCGGCCCGCCCCACGATGCCGATGAACTGCTCTTCCGCGTCACTGCCGTGGGGGTGCGGAGGACGATGATGCGACCGGTGCGCAGCGACAGCGTTTCACTCGGATGGCTCAGCCGCCAGGCGATCGGGGTGACGGGCTGCGGCCAGGGAGGCGGGGAGGGCGCGGCGTCGCGCCCCGGCCGGCGTCAGGCTCCGGCGCTGTTCGGAGTCCCCGGTGCCACCGGGGCATCGCCGGCGGGGCCGGCGGCGTCGGCGCGTCGTTCGTACCGAAGCGCCGCACCGGTCGCCACCGCGCCGAGCCCCTCCCACACGGCGACGCCGATGAAGGCCTCGGGTGCCCGCCCGCCGATCACGGCAACCGTGAACACCGTGCACGTCAGCAGCCTGAACGGCACGGTCCACCGGAAGAAGGCCCGCCAGTCGGCGAGCGCCGCCAGGACGTAGTACACGCCCATGTTGAGCGCCGCCATCGAGGACGCCGTCACGAAGGCCGGCGTGAGGTCGCCGCTCCCCCGTACGTCCGGGGTCGCGAGGCCGAGCAGGGACAACTGCGCGGCCGGCGCGATCAGACCCACCGCACCCAGAACCGCGGCGAGTGCTCCGAAGACGGCCATGGTCCAGCCCGAGGCCGAGCGGGGAGTACGCATCCGGCGAGCTTGGCGGTCGGCGGGACCGCCACCGGGGTCGCGGTCCCGCCTGAGCCGGGCGGGAATCAGCCCACCGTCCACTTCTGGTTCGCGGCGCCCGTGCAGGTCCAGAGCTGGAGCCGGGTGGCGTTGGCCGCGTTGTTGCCGGTCACGTCGAGGCACTTGTCGGCCTGGGGGTTGACGATGTCGCGGGCCCCGGTGACCGTCCACTTCTGGTTGGGTCCGCCGGTGCAGTCCCACAGTTGCACGGGCGTGCCGTCCGCGGTGCCGTTGCCGGTGGCGTCCAGGCACTTGCCGAGCGCGCGGAGCGTGCCGTCGGAGCCCACGGTCCATTGCTGGGCGGAGCTGCCGTTGCAGTCGTAGAGCTGGACGGGGGTCCCGTTGGCGGGGTTCGCCCCGGCGACGTCGACGCACTTTCCGGCCAGGCCCCTGATGGCGGCGCCCGGGGCCGAGTCCCCTGTGGTCACCGAGACGTGGTCCACGACGAGTTGCTGCGGGAGGACGGTGGAGCCGTCGGGGTCTCCGGGCCAGTAGCCGCCCACCGCCAGGTTCAGGATGAGGAAGAACGGCTTGTTGAACACCCAGGACCGCCCGCCGAGGTCGGCGGGGGTGCGCGTCTGGTAGACGTTGCCGTCCACGGACCAGGTGATCGAGTTCGGCGCCCAGTCAACGGCGAAGGTGTGGAAGCCGTCCGCGAAGGCCTGGCCCCCGGGAAGGGTGTAGCCGGCACCGATGCCGCCCGAACCGGAGTAGCCGGGACCGTGGATGGTGCCGTGGACGGTGGAGGGCTCGAAGCCGACGTTCTCCATGATGTCGATCTCGCCCGACGCCGGCCAGTCGACCGGTGTGCCCAGCATCCAGAAGGCGGGCCACATGCCCTGACCGCGCGGGACCTTCATCCGTGCCTCGATGTGCCCGTACTGCGCGGTGAACTTCCCCGCGGTGTTCAGCCGGGCCGAGGTGTACTGGCATGTTCCGTACCAACATTGGTAGTTGGCCGGGTTCTCCTTGCGGGCCGTGATCACCAGGCGGCCCTGGCCGTCCAGGGCGGCGTTCTTGTTGCCGGACGTGTAGTACTGCCGTTCGTGGTTGTTGACGTTGTCACCGGTCTCGAGCTGCCACTTCGAGGAGTCGACCGCCGCCCCGGCGGGGCCGTCGAAGGTGTCCGAGAACGTCACGGCGGCGGCCGCGGCACCGTCCGCGGGTGCGGCGGCGGTCGTGGTGGTGTCCGCCGGTTCCGCCCGGGCGGTCCCGGCGGCGGAGGCGACCAGAACCGCGGACAGAGCGGCGGTCAGCCATCTGCGCAGCGTGCGTGGAGAGGACATGACTCTCCCTTCCGTACGGCGGCCCGCGTGGACGGGCGCGCCGACCGAGGTGTGGGGGTGGGGGTAAGCGCGTCGCCCCTTGATTCAAGACGTGAGGTAAAGGGGCGTCAATACCTTGGTCCGGACCAGACGTCCGCAGCCGTTCACTCGTCGCCCGAAGAAACTCGCCACCGTCCTCCGTGAACATCAAGAGCTCATGTTTCAGAGCGAGTTTCCATCCGATGCGCCCACCATGCGCCACACTTCCTGCAGCAACGGAACCGACCGTTCGGAGCAGGGGCGGGGCGGGGCAGGGCATGGCCCCGCGCAGACCAGTCGTGGCCGCGGTGGCGGGGGTGCTGCTGCTGGCCTCATGCACCGAGGAGGCGGGCGGGAGTTCCGCCTCCCCGGCGGCATCCGGGGAACGCGTGGGCAAAGGTGACGGGGCGACCGCGAACCGGCCGCCGTCGCCCTCCCCGAGCGCCTCGCCGGCGGACGAGACGTACACCGTGGCGGAGGACCGGGCGCCGAGAACGCGGAGTGCGGCACTCGCCTTCGTACGCGAACTCGCCGTGCGGTCCGGCTTCTTCGGCCCCGGCTTCCGCAAGCACGTCCCGTACGAGAGCGATCCCGCCGAGTGGGCGGTGCTCGGCGAGGACTGCGTGTGGCGCCGTGAGCCGCTGCCGAGCAACGTACTGGTCAGCCTCACAAGGGCGTTCGTCCTGCCGGAGGCCGGGAGCAGGAAGGCCGTGTACGTGTCGCTGACCGTCACCGTGAACAAGAGCGCTCTGGGCGGGCGCGGGACATGGCGGTGTCCCTGGAGGAGGCCCTGCGCTGCCAGGAGCAGCGGCTGAACGCCACGGAGCGGGTGCGCGAGCTGTACTCGCAGGCGAATCCGTTCGCCGAGGAACGCAACGCCATCGTCGACGACGACCTCCTGGAGTCCGGGGTGTTCCTGGTCGGCGGGGAGAAGGGGGCGAACCGTTCCTGGTCAGTGAGCGGGAACGGGTCCTGGACCCGTTCCCGCTCACTGCGGACATCCCGAACGGTGTGGGGTGTCCTGGTCGCCCGCGTTCGCTCCGCGTCCGGTGGCACGGATCGTGTCCGTGGTCCGGGAAGGCGGGTGGGCTCCCTCACGCCCGGGGGCATCCGCTCCGGCCTGGACGGTCCGATGCCCGCACCCATCACTCCGGTGGATGCGGGGCGATGCCGTCCGACGCCGGATGGGATAGCCCCCACCACCCGCCAAGGACACGCATCCGGCAGACGAACCCTCATTCCCCCTCCGGACCGACGCCGACGCCGACCCCTCACCAAATCGTTCGCCGCCTCGTACCGCCGCCGTCACCGCCGCGCGCCCACTCCCTGGGCGGCTGAGGCCTGCGACGCCGTCCGGTACGCCGCTCACGGACCGGCCTCCACCGACGGCGACGGCCGTCCCGCTCTGCGGGCCGAACTGCTGCGCCGTCCCTGGCAGGGCATCACCCGCAGGATCGCCTTCGACGCCGACGGCCACTTCTTCGAGCCGAACGACGACGCCGGCGCGTTCCTCTACCGCGTCACCGGCAGAACCGCCCGCTTCGTCGCCCGCTGGGACGACATCGGCGGGGAGACCGGCGGGGAGGCCTGACGGTCCCCGCCGCCGTCGGCCGCGCCCCGCGCTCGCTCTGCCGACCGCACCCACCGGAGTGTCGAACGGGTGCGCTACATTTTGCTCGCCCTCGACCGCTATCACTCGATCCCTCAGGCTACGGAGCCGGCAATCCCATGAGCGACATCGTCAACGGACTCGGCCGGGCCACCGCCTACGGCGCACTCGGCCTGGTCCTGCTGGTGCTCGGCATCGTCCTGGTCGACCTGCTGACGCCCGGAAAGCTCGGCCGGCAGATCTGGGAGGAGCGCAACCGCAACGCCGCCCTGGTGCTCAGTTCCGCGCTGCTCGGCATCGGCGGAATCGTGTTCACGTCCATCTGGACGACGTACGAGGACTTCGGCAAGGGACTGGTGTCGACCGCCGCGTTCGGGCTGCTGGGGCTGGTCATGATGGCCGTGGCGTTCCTGGTGGTGGACCTCATCACGCCGGGCCGTCTGGGCAGCACCCTGGTCGACCCGGAGCCGCACCCCGCGGTCTGGGTGACGGCATCCTGCAACCTCGCGGTGTCCGCGGTCGTTTCGGCGTCCATCGCCTGACACCGGGCACCTGCCGGCCTCTGCACGAGCCCTGAACGGGTGTCAACGACGGGAAGCCCGCTCGCCGACAAGGCTTGACCAGCCGTCAGCCCGACACGATGTGGAGAAGGGCCGTGCCGTCCTCCCCCGGCGCCACCTGGACGACTACGGTGCCGGGCCGGGCGCTGGGTGGACCGTCGTCGCCGATGCCACCGCACGAGGTACCGGAGCCGCCTGCGCGGAGCACGGTACGGCAGCTCTGGCCGCGGCCTTCGGCACCGCCCGCGGACCGGCCGTTGCCGGACTTCACCTCGTACTCGATCCTGTCCGGGCCGACTTCGGACACGGACACCGTCGTGCTGCCGACCGGACCGTCGAACCGGATCGTCACCGGTCCGGACACCGCGATCTCGCAGTCCCCGTCCGCACAGGCGGCCGGGTCACGGCCGTCCGCAGCCGACACCGACGGCTTCGCCGGGCCGGTGCCACCGGCGGGCTCGGACGACGGAGTCGACAAGGACGCCGGGGGCGCGTCCGCTCCGGACCGCGACGCCGACGGGCGTGTGTCGTCCGGGGTCCCCGTGCCCCTTTCGTCGAAGCCGCCGCAGCCGGCCAGGGCGACGGCGGTGAACACCATGATCGCCCGGCCCGCGACCACGCGTCGCCCACGCGCCCTTCCTGCCCGGTGTGCCGTCGCCCTGCCGCTCATCTGAGTCCTTTCGTGGAAACTCCCGCCTTCAGGAGGGGGAGGAAACGAAACTCCTGTGGAGCAGGACATCGAGCGGGGTTCCGCCGTCAAG
>NZ_JBIAIV010000021.1:0-20277 GCF_042871645.1 Streptomyces sp. NPDC005774
CACGATGCTCATCGCCTTCGCCTCGGCGGCCGTGCCGGCCCCGTTCTTCGCGCCGGTCAGGTGGACCTTCTCGGCCACCAGGGCGGGCAGCCCGCACCGCTCGGCCAGCCGGATCACCGGGATCAGCCCGGCATGCGCGATCAGATTCGGGTCGTCGAACGCGGCGAACACTCGCGCCGGGCTATGGGAAGATTTCACTTACGAGGTGCCCTCTTGCTCGGGTCTGGTGGAAGCGTAGGAACTCCCATCATCCCAGTTCAGCGGGCACCTCTTCCGTTCTCCCCGTCCACAACCCGACCGCTACGCGGTGGATCGAGGCTCAACGAGCGCTGACGACCCGGCTGACTGTTCATCCGCATCGGCGTCGCTGCGGCCGACGTGAACCGGCTGCGGCTGACAAGCAGCGGCGCGCCACTGCTGTGCGCGGGCACTCCCACTGCGCCGCTGGGCCCGCCGTCGTCATCGCGACAGGAGTGGTGGCTACCCGACCCCGTAGAGAGTCGCCAGGTCAACCAGGAGCAGATCGTCGCGGCTGGCCGCGGACTCGATCAGGTCCGGGTAGAACCCGTGCAGGGAGAACAGGGCCAGGGTGGTGCCCGTGGTGTCGTAGCCCTGGTCGGTGAGCAGGGCGCGGATGTGTTCCAGGCGTTGCAGGTCTCCGGTACCGCGGCGGGCGGCGGTGGCCTTGGCCTCGCCGAGGAGGGCGATCCGGGCATGGGGGGCCTGCGGACGCTCGCCCAGGGCCAGGGCGATGACGTCGACCTCGTGCTTGGTGCGAGCTGCCGGGTCGGCCACCTCGGTGGTGCCGACCGGGCCGGGCAGGCCACCGGGAAGCAGGGCGTGGGCGTACCGGCGGGTGAAGGCGCGGGCGAGGTCCTCGAAGTGGGGGCCGAGGATCTTGGAGTTGAAGGTCGGCGCGGCGGCCTGCCACGCCTCTTCGGCGAAGCCCTGCTCGACGGTGGATGCCTGCGGCAGGGTGATCAGCTGGTTGAAGCGGATGACGGGGTCGGCCAGGGTGATGACGGGGTGGCGGGGACGCAGGATGTCCTGCTCGCGCTGGATGTAGCCGGTGGACTCCAGGACGTCGAGCGGGTGGGTGACGGCGTTGCGCTGCCGTTCCAGGGCCGCGCCGATCCTGGTGGGGGTGGTGGCGCCCCGGGCGATCGCGGTGAGGATGTCGTAGTAGAGGGTGTGCTGGGTGATCCGCGGATCCTCGCGCAGCAGATACTCCGTCTCCGTGCGCGAGTACACCGCCCGGCCCGGGTCCAGAAGCGTCCGCGTCAGCCAGGTGGCGAAGCCGTCGTTCGGGTGCGGGCGGGCCGCCACCGGCCGGTAACCGGGAGCGCCGCCGAGGACGGCGTGCACCCGCAGGGCGGTCAGCGGGTCGTCGATCTGCCAGAACGTGCGGCTGGCCCGGTAGTCGAAGGCCCCCAGCCTCAGATCGATCACCGCACGGCCACGCAACGGCTTGGTTCCCGACAGCAGTTCGTGCATGACGCTCATCGCGGACCCGCACAGGATCACCCGCGCTCCGGGTCCGGCACCGATGCCCCGCTGGCGCTCGTCATAGAGCTGCTGCAGCAGGCCCGGGATCTCGGGAGAGTGCTGCAGGAGATACGGCAACTCGTCGATCACCAGCAGCGGAGTCCGTGCACGCGCGGTGACGTCAAGGGCGTTGGACAGGACCTCACGCCAGTCGGTCAACCGCAGCGTGCCGGGCCGCAGACCGGCGTGCGCCGCGAGGGCGTCGCTGAACCGCTGAAGCGCCGGCAGCCGTCCTTCCTCCCGCACCGCGGTGACGTACAGACCCCCGACCCGCTCCGACAGCGCCTGCAGGAGATACGACTTCCCGTGCCGCCTGCGCCCCGACACGATCCCCAGACGCATCGCCGGATCCGGGTCCGTGACGAACTCGGTGAGCAACCCCCACTCACGATCACGGTCGACCACGTCCTCGGGTTTGGCAAGCACGCTCTCGTCCACCGGAACTCCCCATCAGCCTGGATCGACCACGATTCTGTCTAAGTCTACTTAGACGGAATCCGTCCAGCCCGACTTTCCTGATGCCGGGCAACAGAGGAACTCACGGTGATCGTCGCAGAGCCGTGTCAGCGGCTCCCCGACAAGGCCGTTACGGGCGTCGCGAGACTCTGCTCCCGTCGGCCTCGTCGAGGGGAGTCGAGCGTCACATGAGCGTCAAGAGTTCCGACGACCGGACATCACGCAACTGCTCCCACCAGTCACTCCAGCACAAATCCGCAGGTGAGGTGAGCCCGAAGGGTTCGACCTGTTGGATACCGCGAAACGGGTCGAGACCCACCGGCGCTCCTGCTGAACCGCAGGTCAGCGGCTCTTTTCCGCGGGCTCCAGGATCGCCACGCACTCCACGTGGTGCGTCATCGGAAACACGTGCCAGACGGCGGTCGGCGAGAAGTACCAGGTCAGGCGGTATTTTCTGTCCTCTGGGCCTGCCGTGAGAATCGTAGAGCGTCAAACGAGCGTCACGAGCGAGGCGAGCCGACCCGCCCGACGGGTATCTCGAGTCGGGTCCCCGTGTACCAGACATGACAGGAGGAAATCATTGCGAGCCCAGGTCATATTCGATCTTGCCGCCCACAAGCGTGGCGCCGGCCGTAAGATCCGCGATGCGATCCGACAGCGTGCCCCGCACCTGGCGGGCATGGCAAGCGCCACGACCAACATGCGCCGCGATCTCAGCTTTGCGCTCGGCCCGGTCGACGCATAGTACGAAGAGGCCATCGCCGACGAACAGGGCCTCGAAGAAGCCGCACGACGCGCCCAGGAGACACAGCACACCCGCGCCGTGCCGACCTTCACCCCGGGCCGGGGGGCAGGCCCCCGGCTTCCGTCAGTCGTCAGTGAGGTAGTCCCGCAGCACGTTCGAGCGTGACGGGTGGCGCAGCTTGCTCATTGTCTTGGCCTCGATCTGGCGTATGCGTTCGCGTGTCACGCCGTAGATCCTGCCGATCTCCTCCAGGGTCCGGGGACTGCCGCCCAGGAGCCCGTAGCGCAGAGAGATGATGCCGGCCTCACGCGGGGACATTCAACGCACAGACACCGCAAAGCAGAGCGCCATACGTTCAGCTGACACCTACGTCCTGTACGGGACCATCCTTCGGCCTGGCGCACCCCGCGGATGTGACCGGAATTACATCCAGAGCCACGCGCGGTGCGGTGGGAAAATGGAAGAGCTGGTTCGCAGAGTTCTTTGCGCGCTCATCCGTATGACCGCGCCGATCTCTGCGCTCCCACACTTGCCCGCCACCGGCCGTCCGCGGCCGGGACCGAGCGGTGGGACGGCCGTACGCCCTGCATCACGCTCGGGCCCGGCCGAACGCGGCGCCGCACGCACAGCGAGGGTTGAACGGCATGCAGTTCTCCGAGGGCCAGACACTCATCCACCCCCACCACGGCCCGGCCACCGTCACCGAGGTTCTCGACCGCTCGGTCAACGGCAGGAGCAGGCGTTACGTCCAGTTCCAGATCCACCGGACCGACCTGCACATCGCCGTTCCGGTCGAGAAGGCCGACGAGGTGGGACTGCGCTCGGTCTACGCCGCGACACAGGTACAGGAACTGCTCGACGTCCTGAGGGCTCCCACCGGCGAGCAGGAGGAAATCTGGTCACGGCGGTTCAAGGCCAACGGTGAGAAGCTCCGGGTCGGCGACCCCCTGCTCACCGCCGGCGTCGTTCGCGACCTCACACGACGTCAGGAGGAGCGCGGGCTTTCCTCGGCGGAGAGGGACATGCTCAAGCACGCCCGCCAGCCGGTCCTCGCAGAACTCGCACTGGCGCTCTCACTGTCCGACGGGGAGGCCGAGGAACTGCTCGACTCGACCATCCTCGGTGCGCAGCAGACCACTTGAGGCTCTCCTGTTCTGCCCGTGCCGCAGGAAGGTTGAGGGCGTCATCCTCCGCTGGAACTTCGGTGCCAACCCGTCCAGCAAGGTTCTTGACCTTGCGCAGGGCGCCTCTCGCGGGTACTCCCGGCACTCCCACTCCACAGGACGAGCACGCGCTCCTCATCGACGCCGAAGGAGTCACTGCCGTCCCGCAGAACGATCGGGTCCTCTGCCGCAGGAGCGGGCATTGCCGGCGATCGCGTCCCGCTGTGTGGTGTAGGGGATCACCGCGGCTGAGTGCGCGGGGTCTGCTCCCTCGTCTGCGCCATCTGCCGGTGTCTGCTCCCTGCTCAACTGGCAGGCCACCGTGCAACTATCCGGAGTGAACGGGCAGTTCGACCCCAGGGGGTGCACGGTGGCCTTGTCCCAGCATGACCTGCTTCGCCTGCTTGAGTCACTACGTTCGGCAGATGGTCTTGAACTCGTCCGGGAGGTCGCCGAGCGGCTGCTGCAGGAACTGATCGAGGCCGAGGCGAGTGAGGCGACATGCTCACCACAGCCGAGCGTGAGGAGCTTGCCGCCCTTCGCAAGGAGAACGCCCAGCTCAAGCGTGCGAATGGAGTCCTGCGGACGGCCTCCGCTTTTTTCGCGGCCCAGCTCGACCCGACCCGGCCCAGGTGACGGCGCTCGTTGACGAGCACCCGCACCTGGGGGTCGAGCCCGTACTCCGGGAACTGGCCTCCAGAGCGGCCTGCATCAGGTGCTGAGTGATCGCGGGCAGCAGACCGTCCTCACCGACCAGCCTCAGCCCGCCGCACGTCCAGCAGGTCCAGGCTCAGCCCGTCCACTGACTCCTGCGTTCTCCTCATGTCCGCACCGTCCGCGGCCGCACCGCCGGAGGCAAGCACCGCCAGCAGATGAGCGCGGGGTTCTAATCCTGGTCTCAGGTTGATCGGGGACGATGAGCGGCAAAGGCATCGACTGGAAGGGGGCGGGCCGGCGTGCGGATCATGATCGCGGATGATGAAGCGGCCATCCGTGAGTCGCTGGAGCGGGTGCTCCAGGTCGAGGGTTACGACACCAGCACCGTCGCCAACGGTCTCGCCGTGCTCGACGGGGTTGGTGGGGCCGACGGTGACACGCTGGATCTGCTGATCCTCGACGTGATGATGCCCCGCCTCGGCGGGTTGGAGACCTGCCGGCGGTTGCGGGCCGCGGGTCGGGATCTGCCGGTGCTGATGCTGACCGCCCGTGACCAGGTCTCCGACCGGGTCACGGGGCTGGACGCGGGCGCCGACGACTACCTGCCCAAGCCGTTCGCCACCGAGGAGTTGCTGGCCCGGGTGCGGGCCCTGCTGCGACGGCGCACGCCGACCGACGGGGAGTCGCAGGTCCTGTCGTTCGCCGACGTCCGCCTTGATCCCGACAGGTTCGAGGCGTGGCGGGGCGGGCGGCCGCTGCGCCTGACCCGGACCGAGTTCTCCCTCCTGCAGGTCCTCATGCGCAACGCGACCCGGGTCTTGACCCGCGACGTGCTGTTCGAGGCGATCTGGGGCTTCGACATGAGCGCCACCGCCAACAACCTCCAGGTATACGTGAGCTACCTGCGCCGCAAGATGGAGGCCGAGGGTGAGCCGCGATTGATCTACACGCTGCGCGGCCTGGGCTACACGTTGCGGGAGACTCCTCCGTGAGCAGGCCCGCCGGCCGGGAAGCGCGCCGGCTGACCCGATGGTGGCGCCGGAGGTCCCTGCGGACCAGGCTGACGGTGATCGCGGCGACGGCCATCGCGGTCAGCGTGTTCGCGGCCTTCCAGGTGGCCAGCGAGCTACTGGACTGGGAGCTGCGGGACACCACCGAGAATCAGCTACGCGCCGACTCCCGCGTCCTGGCGACGAACGCGCAGCGCGCCGGTCTGGCGCAGGTCCAGCTACCGCCGTATCCCGGATCCGGTCGGCTGGTGCGGGTCATCCTGCCCGACGGCTCGACCCGGACGCCGGCCGGCCAACCCGCGCTGCCCCCCGTCAGCGAGCACGCCGGGCGCGTGGCGCAGGGCGCGTCGGCCGACCTGATGGAGTCGAACGACAGCGAAGAGGGCTACCTCATCTACACGCTGCGGGCGGGCGACGGCGCGGTTCAGGTGGCCCGCGTCGCCGACGACAGCCCGATCAACCGGTTCGGGTTCGGCATGCTGCTGATCGGGCTGTTCTGCGTGGCCGGCGGGGCCCTTGTCGGGCGGACCGTGGCGCGGACCGGGCTGGCACCGATCGACCGGCTGACCGCCGCCGCGGTACGTGTCGCGCACACCCGGGATCTCGACGCCGACATCCCGGACGAGGGCGGTGGGGAGATCCGGCGGCTGATCCAGTCGATCAACGACATGCTCGCCGCGCTCCGGAACTCCCGGCGGGCCCAGCAGCTGCTCGCCGAGGACGCCGCCCACGAGCTCAAGACCCCGCTCACCAGCCTGCGCCTCAACGTCGAGCTGCTGATCCGGCTCGATCGGCGCGGCACCCTGGACAGCGCACTGCCGGCGGAGAGCCGGACCCGGCTGCTCAACGATCTCGGCGCCCAGGTGGCCGAGTTGAGCACCCTTTCCGCCGAGCTGACCGACCTGGCGCGCGGTGACGTCAGCGACGAGAACACCGAGCTGCTCGACCTCGCCGACGTGGTGGTGGCCGCCGCGACCCGGGCGCGTTCCCGCGTGCCCGACATCGAGGTCGCGCTCGAAGTGACCTCCGTGTGGGTGAGCGGGCGTCCCGCTGCGCTCCAGCGGGCGGTGCTCAACCTGATCGACAACGCCGGCAAGTGGTCCCCCGCGGACCAGCCGGTCCAGGTCCGGCTCCGTGCCGAGGGCGCGTCGGCGGTGCTCGAGGTCGACGACGCCGGGCCGGGCATCGACGCCGCCGACGTACCGCGGGTGTTCGACCGGTTCTACCGTGCCGACAGTGCCCGGGCGTTGCCGGGATCCGGCCTGGGGCTGTCGATCGTGCAGCGGGTCGTCGACGCCCACGGCGGCCGGGCCACCGTCGCCCGCTCCGCACGCGGTGGCGCGCTGCTTCGGGTCGACCTTCCGGCCGCGGCCCCGCCCGACCCGATCGCGCGGCTCACCGCCGGGGAGGACACCGCGGTGCGCTGACCCGCCCCTGCGGCGCGGCGCAGGACAAGGGACGGTGGCCCTCGGGCATGGCCCCGCGCGGCTCACCCTCGGGGCAGGACACCGCGATGCGCCGACCCCAGCTGTCGGCGTACTGAGAAAAGTGCTCGGTCGTGAGACCGGGACGACAGCCTTGCGGCCGTGGAAGTGTCCGCGAGCGTCGATGACTTGCCGGCGGTCTGAACTTGGAGCACGCGGGCGTAGGCTCTCAGGGATGCGGATAGGCGAGCTGTCCAAGCGCACGGGCGTGAGTCCGCGCTCACTGCGGTACTACGAAGAGCAGGGCCTGCTGACCAGCTCACGCTCCGACGCTGGGCAGCGTCACTATTCCGATGCTGCGGTCCAGCGCGTGTTGCTCATCCGACAGCTGTTCGACGCGGGTATGTCCAGCCGGATGATCGCGACTGTGCTGCCGTGTGTGGACGTCCCGGGTGACCTGGGCGTCGCCGAGGAGACGTTCACGGCGATGATCCGCGAGCGCGACCGGATCGACGCCGACATCGCGCACCTGATCGAGACCCGGGATGCACTCGACGTGCTGATCAGGGCCAACAGTCGGCACCGGGCGGAGCTGTCCACGGCCTCGGAACCGGTGGCACAGTCAGCCTGATGCTGTGATCTGCATCTCAGCCGGTTGCCCCTCACATCAATGTCAGAGGTGAGGATGGCGACAACGCCCGGAATCACCGGGTCGGTTGTACGAGAGGCGGCGGAAGATGGGGCAGGCGTGGGGTTTCGGCAGGTATGGCGGGTCTGAGGTGCAGGAGTTCTTCGATCGTCCCGATCCCGTCCCCGATCGCAGCGAGGTGCTGATCCGGGTCGACGTCGCCGGCGTGAATCCCCTCGACCACCTGCTGCGCTCGGGTCTGGTCGACGGGCTCGACGGCGGGCGTCCGTTTCCCCGCGTGCTGGGCATGGAGGCAGCCGGAACGGTTCTCGCCCGGGGCGAGGACGTCAACGGGCTCGAGGTGGGTGACGCGGTCTTCGGCTTCGCGCTCACCGGTGGCGGCACCTACGCCGAGACGACGGTGCTGTCCGCGCCGAACACCGCGCGCATCCCGAAGGGTCTGTCCGCGGCCGTGGCGGCAACGCTGCCAGTGGCCGGGACAACCGCGGTGGACGTGCTTGACCAGCTCGGCCTCCCGGCCGGTGCCACGGTGCTGGTCAACGGGGTCGGGGGCGGGGTCGGCCTCGCCGTCGCCCGGCTGGCTGTCGGGCGCGAGCTGCGTGTGATCGGCACCGGAAGTACCGCCAAACGCGAGCACGCCGAGGCCATCGGAGTGCGGTTCATCGATTACACGGCCGAGGACGTCGCCGCCGCGGCACGCGAGCTGGTTCCGGACGGCTTCGACGGGATCGTCGACCTGGTCGGAGGCACCTCGCTGCGGACGGTCGCTTCGCTGGCCCAGGATCCCCGCAACGTCATCGCAGTGGGTGATATGTCTGTGCCCGATCTCGGTGGGCGTTTCGTCGAGCGTCACCTCGACCGCGAGAACCTGGAACGGTCAGCCCGGCTGGCCCTCGACGGACTTCTCGCACCCGTAATCACCGCGATCCATCCGCTCTCCGACGCCCCGGCCGCCCTCGCCACCGTCGAGAACGGTCACACCTCGGGCAAGGTTGTCATCAAGGTGGCATGAGGAGTGCTCGGCTGTCCGACGCTGTCGACCGTCCTTTGCGGACTGACGGGAACCCGTGGTCAGCGCATCATCAACTGAGCACGTTCACCTGTACGGGGTTGAGCACGCTCAGGCGTACGCCGACACCAGCCCCGGCGCGTGGCGCAGGGCCAAAGGGCGGCGACCGTCAGGCCCATGAAAAGATCCGGGACGGGCCTGGGTCCCCGTCCCGGATCTCGTCCGTGCCACCGCGCTCACCGTTGCAGCGCGGGCTCCTCGTCGTCGGCGAGCGGCTGTTGACCGTCCGGCAGCTCCGCCGCTGGACGGGACAGCCGGCTCGGCCACCACATCCGCCGGCCGATCAGCAGGGTGAGGGCGGGCACCAGGACCGACCGCACCAGCAGAGCGTCGAGCAGCACGCCGAAGGCGACCAGGAACCCGACCTCGATCAGCATCACCAGCGGAAGTGTGACGAGGACCGCGAACGTTGCCGCCAGGACCAGGCCTGCCGAGGTGATGACGCCACCGGTGGCGGAGAGGGCTTTGAGCATGCCTTCTCTGGTGCCGAGGCGCACGGTCTCCTCCCGGGCCCGGCTGGCCAGGAAGATGTTGTAGTCCACGCCGAGCGCCACCAGGAACAGGAATGCCAGCAGTGGCACCGAAGAGTCGACGCCCTTGAACCCGAGGATCGTGTCGAAGACGAACACGCTGCCGCCGAAGGCCGCGGCGAATGAGACGATCACGGTGGCCATCAGGACCAGCGGGGCCAGGATCGCGCGCAGCAGCAGCCCGAGGACGATCAGGACGACCGCGAGCACCAGCGGGATCACCAGCTTCTCGTCGCGCTTGGTGGTCACCTCGGTGTCGAGGTTCTCCGCACTCGGCCCGCCGACGATCGCCTCCGCCCCGCTCACCGCGTGCACGGCGGTGCGCACCCGCTTGATCGTGTCGTACTCTGCGACGGTGTCCGGCGCGTCCTTCGGGAACACGGAGATGTTGACCCAGCCACCGCTGGTCTGCTCCGGGACGGCCAGGGCCACACCGCGAGTGTCCTTGACGATGTCGAGCACCCGCTCCTGGTGCGCCGGCCGCGTGAAGATCGTCATCGGCTGGCCGCCGAGCTCCGGGAAGTGCTGGCGGAGAACGGTGAAGCCGGTGACCGACTCCGGCGCTGACAGGAACTGGTCCTGCTCCCGTAGGTTGCCGGTGTTGCCCGCCAGCCCGATGGCGAGCACGCCGAGGAATCCGAGCGAGCCGAGCGTCGCCACCCACCGGCGGCGGCTTATGGCGGTGCCGAGCCGTCCCCACAGCCCCGGCTTCTCCTCCACGGCCGTGCTGAATCGCGGGATGGCCGGCCAGAAGATCCGCCTGCCGAGCACCACGAGCACCGCCGGGAACAGCGTCAGCATGGCCACCAGCGCGCACAGGATGCCGGCCGCGCCGATCGGGCCCAACCCGCTGGTGCTGTTCAGGTCCGCGACGAGCAGGCAGAGCAGGCCGGCGATCACGGTGGCCGCGGACGCGACGATGGCCGGCGCCGCGGAGCGCAGCGCGTGGACCATCGCGACCCGGACATTCTCGTGGTGGTGCAGTGCCTCCCGATATCGAGCGATGAGCAACAGCGCGTAGTCCGTGCCGACGCCGAATACCAGGATCGTCAGCAGCGCCGAGTTCTGGTCGTTGACCACGATGCCGAAGCCCTTGACGAGCAGGTAGACGGTCGCCATCGAGGTCAGTGCGGCCGCGCCCACGGCCACCAGCGGGATGATCCACAACACCGGGCTGCGGTAGGTGAGGATGAGCAGGAGCGTGACGACGGCAATGGTGGTGAGGAGGACCTGCACGTCGATGCCGTCGAAGACGGCATCCATGTCGCCGTCGATCGCGCCCGGGCCGGTCACGTCGAGTTCCAGGCCGGCGGGGCGGTCCTTCGCGGCGTCACGCAGCGGGCCGACGATGTCCTCCGGTGCGCCGTAGGTCGTGCTCACCTCGAGGTTGAACATCATCGCCTTGCCGTCGGTGGAGGGGCTCGTCGGTGGGCCCTCGTCGTCGTCGCCGCCGCCGGCCGGGGCCGCCACCTTCGGCGGGTACCGCTTGGCAAGGGTGTTGTAGTGGCGCTCGACCGTCGCGCGGTCGGCGTCGGTCATGCCGCCGGCGCGGTGGTACACGAAGACGAACATGTTGTCGTCACCGTCGGGGAGACTGTCCTCCAGTACCGCGACCTTGGTGGACTCGGCGCTGGCCGGCAGGGTGTCCGCGGCACTGTCGGTGGTGACCGAACTCAACTTTCCGCTCAGCGGCACCATGAACGCCGCCAGCACCAACCACAAGCCAATCACCATCCACGGCACCCACCGGCCTGCCAACCGACCGGCTGGCGCTTCGCCGGACGGCGCTTCGTTGACTACCATCACTAGCCTCCTACATACGGGTTACATCGCTTGTCCGCTGGCCTACTTCCTAATGAGCGAACCTGAAACGACCGTTAGAGCCTGTGAAGCAGCCGGCGTCCGTTGTAGATGGTGATGTTGATCATCGATGTCTTGTGGGTGGGTGTGTCGCGGTGAATCGTCCGCGCCGCTGTCCGTCGGACACCTCGGATACCGAGTGGGAGATCACCGCGCCGTACATCCCGGTCAGAGGCACTCGGGCAGGTGCACTGCGCCGCCAGGGTGCCATGGCCTGCGTCAAGTGCGGAGCGGACGCCGCTCTTGACCGTCTGGTGTAGACGCCATCCGCTTTCCGGACGTGGCCGGTTGGTTCGGGGTGGGTAGGCATGAACTCCGGTCAGGGGCGGCAGAGATGGGCGTGGTTCGTCCGCTCGTCCGGCTCGTGGAGGTGGCTGGTGCCGTCGGTGCTCGGTCTGCTGGAGGCCCGGGAGAAAAGGGTCCGGGAAGAGATCGCGGGGTTGCGGGAGGAGGCCGAGCGGGTGCAGGCCGCACTCGGGGAGGCGGAACGCTCGCTTCAGCGGCTGGTGGATGCCCGGGCGACGGTGGCCGAGGTGCTGGCCGAGCCGTCTTCGGCAGTAGCGGAGCCGGAGCGGGGCGCGATGGCGGGTTCGCCGGTGCCGCACCGAAGTGAAGGCATGCCGGCGTCGGTGCTCGCGGCGGACTACCAGCGGATCATCTCAGTGCTGGAGTCGGCGGGCCGGGAGGGCATGCGCTGCCGGCAGCTGGCCGTGGCCCTGGGCCTTCAGGCAGTCCCGGCGAAGGTCGAGGGAGTGCGGTCGAAGGCGAAACGCCTGGTGGAGCGGTCGACGCCTGGACCACCCGCACCCACCTCCTGCTCGACCCGACCAGCGACGACGAAGGCGGCGACTGGATCGAGGGCGCCGACGACTCCCTGGCCGCCCTTACCGGCGTCCGCGACGAACTCGCCACCGGCAACCTGCGCCCCCTCTACCTCGCCTGGCTCTCCGCGCTCGCCGCCTGGGAACTCGAGGACGACGACGAAGAGGAGTACCAGACCTGCCTGGAGCCGCCCGTCCCGGCCGGGCTCGGCGAACTGACCGCCCCGCAGCGCGCGCTCGCGGACTTCCTGCGCGTGGACGACGACCTGCTGACCGTCGCGGCCCAGGCCAGTCCCGCCGCGCCCAGGAAACCGGCCAGGCCCACTAAGAAGGAACTCGCCCCGCTGATCGCCGCAATGCCCCAGAAGGAGAAGGACGCTCTGCTGCGGCGGCTCGCCCTCGGCCCGGAACCCGGGCTGCGCACCGAACTCCTGCACCGCCTGCACGGCGCCGAGACACCCACCACGGTCCCCGGGCGCCGCTCCGCCGCCCACCTCCTGGACGCCGCCCACACACGGCGCGCCGAACGCCAGAAGCGCACCGAACACGAACGGACCACCGCCCGCGCCCAGCGCCTGACCGCCCTCGCGAGCGAGGCCGAACCAGCCTGGCAGAAGATCTAGGCACACATCGCCACCAAGAAGACCAGCGCCTACGACCAGGCCGCCACCCTCCTCAGCGCATCCACGCCGGACTCCCACGGGGCTCTGTCGTTGGCCTCTTCTACAAGTCTCTGGTGGACAGGGCACAGCACGACATCGACCGCGCAGTCACCGACGACCTCAACGAGCGCTGACGCCCCGGCTGACTGTTCATCAGTACCGGCGTCGCCGCGGCCGTCGTGAACCGGCTGCGGCTGACAAGCAGCGACGCGCCACTGCTGTGCACGGGCACTCCCACTGCGCCGCTGGGCCCGCCGGTGACATCGCAACAGACTGGGAGCTACCCGACTCCGTAAAGAGTCGCCAGGTCAACCAGGAGCAGATCGTCACGGTCGGCCGCGGACTCGATCAGGTCCGGGTAGAACCCGTGCAGGGAGAACAGGGCCAGGGTGGTGCCCGTGGTGTCGTAGCCCTGGTCGGTGAGCAGGGCGCGGATGCGTTCCAGGCGTTGCAGGTCTCCGGTGCCACTGCGGGCGGCGGTGGCCTTGGCCTCGCCGAGGAGGGCGATCCGGGCATGGGGGGCCTGCGGACGCTCGCCCAGGGCCAGGGCAATGACGTCGACCTCGTGCTTGGTGCGGGCCGCCGGGTCGGCCACCTCGGTGGTGCCGACCGGGCCGGGCAGGCCACCGGGAAGCAGGGCGTGGGCATAGCGGCGGGTGAAGGCGCGGGCGAGGTCCTCGAAGTGGGGGCCGAGGATCTTGGAGTTGAAGGTCGGCGCGGCGGCCTGCCACGCCTCTTCGGCGAAGCCCTGCTCGACGGTGGATGCCTGCGGCAGGGTGATCAGCTGGTTGAAGCGGATGACGGGGTCGGCCAGCGTGATGACGGGATGGCGGGGACGCAGGATGTCCTGCTCGCGCTGGATGTAGCCGGTGGACTCCAGGACGTCGAGCGGGTGGGTGACGGCGTTGCGCTGCCGCTCCAGGGCCGCGCCGATCCTGGTTGGGGTGGTGGCGCCCCGGGCGATCGCGGTGAGGATGTCGTAGTAGAGGGTGTGCTGGGTGATCCGCGGATCCTCGCGCAGCAGATACTCCGTCTCGATGCGCGAGTACACCGCTCGCCCCGGGTCCAGAAGCGTCCGCGTCAGCCAGGTGGCGAAGCCGTCGTTCGGGTGCGGGCGGGCCGCCACCGGCCGGTAACCGGGAGCACCGCCGAGGACGGCGTCCACCTGCAGGGCTGTCAGCGGGTCACCGATCTGCCAGAACGTGCGGCTGGCCCGGTAGTCGAAGGCCCCCAGCCTCAGATCGATCACCGCACGGCCACGCAACGGCTTGGTTCCCGACAGCAGTTCGTGCATGACGCTCATCGCGGACCCACACAGGATCACCCGCGCTCCAGGTCCGGCACCGATGCCCCGCTGGCGCTCGTCATAGAGCTGCTGCAGCAAACCAGGGATCTCAGGAGAGTGCTGGAGGAGATACGGCAACTCGTCGATCACCAGCAGCGGGGTCTGTGATCGCGCGGTGACGTCAAGGGCGTTGGACAGGACCTCACGCCAGTCGGCCAACCGCAGCGTGCCGGGCCGCAGACCGGCGTGGGCCGCGATGGCATCGCTGAACCGCTGAATCGCCGGCAGTCGCCCTTCCTCCCGCACCGCGGTGACGTACAGACCCCCGACCCGCTCCGACAGTGCCTGCAGAAGATACGACTTCCCGTGCCGCCTGCGCCCCGACACGATCCCCAGACGCATCGCCGGATCCGGGTCCGTGACGAACTCAGTGAGCAACCCCCACTCACGATCACGGTCGACCACGTCCTCGGGCTTGGCAAGCACGCTCTCGTCCACCGGAACTCCCTACCAGCCTGGATCGCCCACGACATGTCTAAGTCTACTTAGACACAATCCGTCCAGCCCGGCTTTCCTGATAACGGGTAACAGAAGTCACTCACGGTGAGAGTCGCAGAGTCGGGTCAGCGACTCCCGACAAGGCCGTTATGGGTGTCGCGACACCTTGTTCCGGTCGGCCTCGCCGACGGAGGTCGAGCGTCATATGAGCGCCAAGAGTCCCGACGACCGGCCATCGCACAGCCGCTCCCGTCAGTCACTCCAGCACAGATCCGCAGGTGAGGCGGGCCCGAAGGGTTCGACCTGCTGGATACCGCGAAACAGGTCGAGACCCACCGGCGCTCCTGCTGAACCGCAGGTCAGCGGCTCTTTTCCGCGGGCTCCAGGATCGCCACGCACTCCACGTGATGCGTCATCGGGAACAGGTCGAACGCCCGCAGTGTCCGCACCCGGTACCCCCCGTCCCGGAAGTACGCCAGGTCGCGGGCCAGCGCGGCCGGGTCGCAGGCCACGTACGCGATCTTCCGCGCACCCAGCGACGACAGGTGCTCGACCGTCTTGCGGCCGGCGCCCGCGCGGGGCGGGTCCAGGACGATCAGGTCGACCTCGGTGATGCCCGTGCGGGGCAGGACGGAGTCGACCTTGCCCTGTTCGATGCGGACGCGGGGGAAGTCGGCGAGGTTGTGCCGGGCGTCCTCGACGGCGCGCTTGCCGGACTCGATGCCGAGGACGGCTCCCGCGTCGCCGACCCGGTCGGCGAGGGCGCCCGCGAACAGGCCGGCGCCGCAGTACAGGTCGAGGGCCATGTCGCCCTTGCGGGGCAGCAGGCCCTGCATGACCGCGGTGACCAGGGTGTCCGCCGACTGCGGGTGGACCTGCCAGAAGCCGCCGTTGGCGACCCGGTGGGTGCGGCCGTCAGCGCGTTCGCGGACGAAGGGGCGGCCGTGGACGCGGTGGACCTGGCCGTTGCGTTCGTCGATGCGCAGAACGGAGACCGGGCGGTCGAGTTCGACCAGCGGGAGGCGCGCGCCCGGCTTCGGGGTCAGGACGACCTGGCGGTCCTGGGAGCCGGTCGCGGCGATCGCCTCGACGGAGTCCATGCCGGTCCAGTCCCGCTTCTCGATGCCGAGTTCGCTGACGCCCTCCGCGGCGATCATGCAGTGGTCGATCGGCTCGACCTCGTGCGAGCGGTGCCGGCGCAGGCCCGCGCGGCCGTCGGCGGTCACCGCGTACTGCACGCGCGTGCGCCACGCCGGGACCTGGCCGGCGGGGAGCTTGTCGCCCTCGGCGGGCACGACGGTGCCGTCCCAGCCGGCCTCCTCGGGCGTGAGCCCGGCGAGCCGCTGGAGCTGCTCGGCGATGACCTCGCCCTTGAGCCGGCGCTGCGCTCCCGGCTTGGCGTGCTGCCAGTCGCAGCCGCCGCAGCGGCCGGGCCCGGCGTACGGGCAGGGGGCGTCGATCCGGTCCTTGGAGGCGTCCAGCACCGTCACCGCGTCCGCGCGCAGGAAGCGGGCGCCCTCCTCGCCCTCGGTCACCCGCGCGACGACCCGCTCGCCGGGCAGCGCGTGCCGGACGAACAGCACCTGGCCCTCGGACGTACGGGCGATGCAGTGGCCGCCGTGGGCGACGGGGCCGATCTCGACCTCGTACTCCTCCCCCACCAGTGATTTCCTCGGTTCTGCCTGCATGGCGGGGTGACTCCACAACTTGGGGGGCGAAGGTGCGGGCGATGGCCCGCGACAACAGCCTTCCAGTCTACGTGTGCGGGAAGGCGTCCTTCGACCGCTGCTACGTGGGCGGGGAGGAGTCCTTCGACCGCTCCGCCGGACCGCGCCGCACCGAGCCCGGCGCCGCCCAGTTCTGCCGCTTGCGGGCGCGCCGCCTGGCCGCCTCGGACGACTGCAGCTGGTACGGCACCGAGGTCACCATCACGCCCGGCGTGAACAGCAGCCGGGCCTTCAGCCGCAGCGCGCTCTGGTTGTGCAGCAGCTGCTCGTACCAGCGGCCGACCACGTACTCGGGGATGAACACGGACACCACGTCCCGCGGGGACTCCTTGCGCAGGTTCTTGACGTACTCGATGACTGGCCGGGTGACCTCGCGGTACGGGGAGTCCAGCACCTTCAGGGGCACCTCGATGCCGCGCCGCTCCCATTCCGCGTGCAGGGCCCGGGTCTCCGCGGCGTCGACGTTGACACTGAGCGCCTCGAGGCTGTCGGAGCGCATCAGCTTGGCGTAGGCGAGGGCGCGCAGCGTGGGGCGGTGGATCCTGGAGACCAGGACGATCGAGTGAACGCGGGAGGGGCGCACCATGTCGGCGCTGGGGCCCTCGGGGGCGGCGACCTCCTCGGCGACGCGGTCGTAGTGCCTGCGGATCATTGTCATCAACACGTAGAAGACGCACATGCCGAGCAGCGCGACCCAGGCGCCGTGGATGAACTTGGAGACGAGCACGACGACCAGGACCAGGCCGGTGAAGAAGGCACCGAAGGCGTTGATGGCCCGGGAGCGGATCATGTGCCGGCGGGCGGCCTGTTGCTTCTCGGTGGCCAGCAGGCGGTTCCAGTGCCGGACCATGCCGATCTGGCTGAGGGTGAAGGACACGAACACGCCGACGATGTAGAGCTGGATCAGGCGCGTGGTGCTGGCGTCGTATGCCCATACCAGCAGAATGGCTGCGCCGGCGAGCAGCACGATGCCGTTGGAGAAGGCGAGCCGGTCGCCGCGGGTGTGCAGCTGGCGCGGGAGGTAGCGGTCCTGGGCGAGTATCGAACCGAGCAGCGGGAAGCCGTTGTAGGCGGTGTTCGCGGCGAGGAACAGCACCAGCGCGGTGGCGGCGGCCAGGACGAGGAACAGCAGGCTGCCCTCGCCGAACACGGCCTCGGCGACCTGCGAGATCACCGGGTGCTGTACGTAGTCGGGGCCGAGCGGCACGCCGTCGTGGAAGAGGTCCTTGGCCGGGTTCTCCGCCATGCGCACGTCGGTCGCGCCGGCCAGGGCGATGATGCCGCAGAACATGGTGACGGCGAGCAGGCCCATCAGCGCGAGCGTCGTCGCCGCGTTCTTGGACTTGGGCTTGCGGAAGGCCGGTACGCCGTTGGAGATCGCCTCGACGCCGGTGAGGGCGGCGCAGCCGGAGGAGAAGGCGCGCAGCAGGAGGAAGACCAGGGCGAAGCCCGTCAGGCCCGGGTGTTCGGGGTTGATCTCGTAGTCCGCCGTGGGTGCCCGCATCTCGTCGCCGAGTACCACCGAGCGGAAGGTGCCCCACGCGATCATGGTGAACACACCTGCGACGAACACGTAGGTCGGGATCGCGAAGAGGGTGCCCGACTCCCGCACGCCCCGCAGATTCATCAGCGTCAGCAGCACGATCACGGCGATCGCGCAGGCCACCTTGTGTTCGACGACGAACGGGATCGCGGAGCCCAGGTTCTCGATGCCGGCGGAGATCGACACGGCCACGGTGAGGACGTAGTCCACGAGCAGGGCGCTGGCGACCGTCCGGCCCGCCCGGGCACCGATGTTGGTGGTCGCCACCTCGTAGGCGCCGCCGCCGCTGGGGTAGGCATGCACGTTCTGGCGGTAGGAGGCCACCACGGTGACCATCAGGACGACGATCGCGACCGCGATCCAGGGGCTGAAGTGGTAGGCCGACAGACCCGCGACGGAGAGGACGAGCAGGACCTCACCGGGCGCGTACGCCACGGAGGACAGCGGGTCGGATGCGAAGACGGGGAGTGCGACACGCTTGGGCAGAAGCGTTTCGCCCAGTCGGTCGCTGCGCAACGCGCGCCCGATGAGAATGCGTTTGGGCACGTCGGTCAGTTTGGACACAACAGTGGATCGTAGGCCTTCGAACAGGGGGCGCCCCATCCGCCACCCGGATCCATACGGCTTCCCTACGACACTCGTGTCACCGCCGTGGTGCGGGCGTACGTCCTCTGCTCTCCGGGTGAAATCTCGGGTGGCGGCGCTGCGGTTTCTGTGCTGCGCACCGGTTTCATGCCTATATGACTGGGCCGCTGTCCGTCACGGCCCGGCCGCCCCGGTCCGTCGTCCGGGGCGGCCGGCCCGGACGGGCGGCCGTGCCCCGTCCGTTCGGACCAGCCACCCCGTGGAGGTTCCCATGCACGCGCCCGCAGAACTGATCGGCGCCCTCGCCGCGCTGCTCGGCCTCGGGGTCCTGACCCTGGCGAGCGTGCGCAGCATCACCCGCCGCTGACCGCCTCCCCGCGCGGATACGTTGATCCCGGGCATCAGGGCGCGACGGTCGGCCCCCGGAAGGCACCGGGGCCGCGCCGTCCCGGCATGATGTTGCCCGGCGGCCCGTACTCGGGCCGCCACGGGTTGCCCGGCGAGCCGAAAGAGAGACATGAGCACAATGGTCATGAAGGTCGACGGGCCTGCAGGAAGCGCGGTGTGACGCGATGCATATTGTGATCATGGGGTGCGGGCGAGTGGGTTCCACCCTGGCCCAGACCCTGGAGGAGCAGGGGCACACGGTCGCCGTCATCGACAAGGACCCCACCTCCTTCCGCCGGCTGGGCTCCTCGTTCGGCGGCCGCCGGGTCACCGGGATCGGCTTCGACCAGGACACCCTGCGCGAGGCAGGCATCGAGGACGCGGGCGCCTTCGCCGCCGTCTCCAGCGGGGACAACTCCAACATCATCGCCGCGCGGGTGGCCCGCGAGATGTTCGGCATCGAGAACGTCGCCGCCCGCATCTACGACCCCCGCCGCGCGGAGGTCTACCAGCGCCTGGGCATCCCCACGGTGGCGACGGTCCGCTGGACGGCCGACCAGATGCTGCGCAGGCTGCTCCCCTCGGGCGCCGAGCCGCTGTGGCGCGATCCGACCGGCGGTGTGCAGCTCGCCGAGGTGCACACCTCACAGGCCTGGGTGGGGCACCGGATCAGCGGGCTGCAGGACCGGACCGGCGTCCGCGTGGCCTTCCTCACCCGGCTCGGCGAGGCGATCCTGCCCAGTTCCCAGACCGTGCTGCAGGAGGGGGACCTGGTGCACGTGATGATGCGCACGAACGAGATCGACCGGGTCGAGGCGGCATTCGCCAAGGGCCCCGAAGAGGAGGACGGTCAGTGATGAGGGTCGCCATTGCCGGAGCCGGCGCAGTGGGCCGCTCGATCGCGGGCGAACTGCTGGAGAACGGGCACGAGGTCCTGCTCATCGACAAGGCGCCGACCGCCATCTCGGTCGAGCGCGTTCCGCAGGCCGAGTGGCTGCTCGCCGACGCCTGCGAGATCACCTCCCTGGACGAGGCGGCGCTCCAGCGCTGCAACGTCGTCATCGCCGCGACCGGCGACGACAAGGTCAACCTGGTCGTCTCCCTGCTGGCCAAGACGGAGTACGGCGTTCCGCGCGTCGTGTCCCGGGTGAACAACCCCAAGAACGAGTGGCTGTTCAACGAGTCCTGGGGCGTGGACGTGGCCGTCTCCACCCCGCGCCTGATGTCGGCCCTGGTCGAGGAGGCGGTCAGCGTCGGCGACCTGGTCCGGCTGCTGCGCTTCAGCCACGGGGACGCCAACCTGGTCGAGCTGACCCTGCCCGAGGAGTCGGCGCTGGCCGGCACCCAGGTCGGTGACGTCCAGTGGCCTCAGGACACCTCGCTGGTCACGATCATCCGGGGGACGCGCGTCCTCACCCCGACCCGGGAGGACTCCCTGGAAGCGGGCGACGAACTGCTCTTCGTGGCCGCCCAGGCCCGCGAGGAGCAGCTGGAGGACCTCCTGTCGGTCCGCAGGACCGACACCGTGCGCTGACACCGGCCCGATGGCGATGGCACGTGAGTATGTGAGTGGGGGGGGGGGGGGGGGGGCGGGGGGCCCCCCCCCCCCCCCACACCCCCCACACCCCCCGCGGGGCCCCGCGGGGCGGGGGGGGCGCACC
>NZ_JBIAIV010000021.1:20287-126005 GCF_042871645.1 Streptomyces sp. NPDC005774
GCGGCGGGCCGGCGCGCCGGCGGGCCGGCCCCCCCCCCCCCCCCGGCCCGCCCCCCCGGGGGGGGGGGGGGGGGCCGGGGGGGGGGGGGGGGGGGCGCCCGGCCGCCCCCGCCCCCCCCACTCACATACTCACGTACTCACATGCCGGACGAGGCCAATGAGGCGAATGAGGCTACTCAGGGGCGGCGGTGCCGGCCCGTGGTCGTCGCTTCACCGTCCTCCGCGTACTGCGCCTTCTCCTGCTCGCGCGCGGCCTTGCGCTCCTCCTCGGCGCGCTCCTCCGCCTCCATCTCCGCGAACACGTCGATCGGCGGCGGCGCCTTCGCCAGGAACACCCACGTCAGGTACACCGCGAGCAGGAACGGCGGGATCTTCAGCGCGATCAGGACCCAGCCCAGCTGTGTCGTGTCCGCCCACCAGTACAGCGGGAACAGGATCGCGCTCTTGCCGAGCAGGATCAGACCCCAGGCCCAACTGGCCTTGGTGTAAGCCTTCTTGCGGCCCGGGTTGCGGGTGCGCCAGGAGAGGTTCTCCCTGAAGATCGGGCCCAGCATCAGGCCGATCAGCGGGACACCGGCCATCGCGGTGATGATGTACGCCAGGGCCAGGCCCGTGGTGTACAGCATGCCCGGCAGGTAGAAGTCCTTGGCGTTGCCCGTCATCATCGCGAAGACCACGCCGAAGCCGACGCCGAAGACGCCGCTGAAAGCGTGCTTGACCGTGTCCTTCCTCGCCAGCCGGACCACGACCATCGCCAGCGACACGACGAGTGCCGCGATCGCCGCCATGTGCAGGTTCTTGTTGATCGTGTAGATGCTGACGAACAGGAGACCGGGCAGCACCGTCTCGACCATGCCCCGCACCCCGCCGAACGCCTCGAACAGGGCGGCCTCGGTCACCGCCCTGGCATCGTCCGCGGATGTGTCTTCGGTTGTCGGCTTGTCGAGCGACGTCACCGGCTACTCCCGTCCGAGGGGTCTCAGTTCGTATTTCGGGTTGAACAGCACCCGGCGGCCTCTGCTCAGGGAGATCCTGCCCGATGCGATCAGCTTGCGCCCCGGTTCTATCCCGACGATGGAGCGCCGGCCGAGCCACACCACATCCAGCGCGGCGGAGCCGTCGAACAGTTCGGCCTCCAGGGCCGGGACTCCCGCACGCGGCCGCAGCGTGACCGTGCGCAAGGTACCAGTAACCGTCACTATCTGCCGGTCCTGGCAGTCACCTATCCGTGTACAGCCGGCGGTCTCGGTGTCCTCGCGCAGTTCCTCGGACTCCAGGTCCTCCTGCGACGAGGAGAGCCGGTCGAGCATGCGCCGGAACCGGCCCGCCGGTTTCTCCGAGCGAGGAACAGCACCCATACGTGAAGCGTACCGGGGTGCTCCGAGGGTTACGTACCCGCTGCCCGCCCGGCCCGAACCGGCCGCTCCCTGCCACGCGCACCCACCACACGCGCGGCGCCCACCACATGCGCGGCAGGCACCGCGCGCGGCGCGCACCGCGGGCGGTCACTCACCGCTCGAAGCGGTAGCCCATGCCCGGCTCGGTGATGAAGTGCTTCGGGTGGGCCGGGTCGGCCTCCAGCTTGCGGCGCAGCTGCGCCATGTACACACGCAGGTAGTTCGTCTCCGTGCCGTACGACGGCCCCCAGACCTCCCGGAGCAACTGCTTCTGTGCCACGAGCCGGCCGCCGTTGCGTACGAGCACCTCCAGCAGATGCCATTCGGTGGGGGTCAGCCGTACGTCCCTGCCGTCGCGGTGCACCTTCTTCGCGGCCAGGTCGACGGTGAACCCGTCGGTCTCCACCACCAGGTCGCCCTCGTCCTCGTTATCGCCGGAGGGCTCGGCTCGGCGCACGGCGGCCCGCAGCCTGGCCAGCAGTTCGTCCATGCCGAAGGGCTTGGTGACGTAGTCGTCGGCTCCCGCGTCGAGCGCCTGGACCTTCTCGTCGGAGGCGTGCCGGGCGGACAGCACCAGGATCGGCACCCGGGTCCAGCCGCGCAGGCCCCGGATCACCTCGACGCCGTCCATGTCGGGCAGGCCCAGGTCCAGGACGACCACGTCGGGGTGGCGGGCGGCGGCCAGGCGGAGGGCTTCGGCGCCGTCGTGGGCGGAGTCGACCTCGTACGAGCGGGCCTTGAGGTTGATCACGAGGGCGCGCACGATCGCCGGTTCGTCGTCGACCACCAGCACACGGGTCATGAGGAGTGCCTTTCCGGTTCTGCGGGGCCTACGGGCTCCGATTCTGCTGGGCGAACGGGCTCCGGGCCGGCGAGACCCGCGGGCGCCGCGCGGGTCGCCGTCGGGGCCCTTGTCGCGGCCGTTGCTTGCGTCGCGGCCGTTGCTTGCGTCGCCGACGTTGTCGCCGTCGTCGTCGCCGCGCGGAGGGTCAGTGTCATGGTGAGGCCGCCGCCCGGGGTGTCGTCGGCGTTCAGGGAGCCGCCCATGGCCTCGGTGAAGCCGCGGGCCACCGCCAGGCCGAGGCCCACCCCGGCCCCGCGCGGGGCGTCGCCGTAGCGCTGGAAGGGCTCGAATATGCGGTCCTTCGCGTCGTCGGGGACGCCGGGACCGCGGTCGACCACCCGCACCTCGACCCGGTCGGCGAGCGCGCTGGCGGCCACCAGTACGGGGGTGCCTTCGGGAGCGTACTTGACGGCGTTCTCGACCAGGTTGGCCATCGCCCGCTCCAGCAGCCCGGGGTCGACGGCGACCATGGGGAGTGTCTCCGGGACGTCCAGGGTGACGCTGCCCTCGGGCACCCCGCCGAGCGCCATGGGCACCACCTCGTCCAGGTCGACCTCGCGGATCAGCGGGGTGACCGTGCCGGTGTGCAGGCGGGACATGTCGAGCAGGTTGCCCACCAGGTGGTCCAGGCGGTCGGCACCGCCCTCGATCCCCTCGAGCAGCTCGGCCCGGTCCTCGGGCGACCAGTCGACGTCCTCTGAGCGCAGCGAGGAGACCGCCGCCTTGATCCCGGCCAGCGGGGTGCGCAGGTCGTGGCTGACGGCGGCCAGCAGGGCGGTGCGGATGCGGTTGCCCTCGGCGAGGGTGCGCGCCCGGTCGGCCTCCGCGCGCAGCCGGCGGCGGTCCAGGGCGACGGCGGCCTGGGCTGCGAAGGCGCCCAGCACCCGGCGGTCCTCGGCGGGCAGGACCCGGCCGGTCAGCGCGAGCGCCATGTGGTCCCCCACCGGAACGTCCACGTCGGCGTCGTCGGGCCGTTCGAGGGCCGGTCCGGTGCCGGTCCGTCCGGCGCAGGTCCACGGCTCGACGTCGCCCGCGCGTTCCAGCAGCGCCGCCGACTCCATGCCGAACGTCTGGCGGACCCGTTCCAGCAGCTCCTCCAGGCCGGTCTCGCCGCGCAGCACATTGCCGGCGAGGAACGACAGGATCTCCGACTCGGCGCGCAGCCGGGCCGCCTGGTGCGTACGGCGGGCGGCGAGGTCGACGACGGACGCCACCGCCGCGCCGACGGCGACGAAGATCACGATGGCGATGATGTTCTTCGGGTCGGAGACCGACCAGCGGTGCAGGGGCGGTGTGTAGAAGTAGTTCAGCAGCAGCGAGCCGAACGCCGCCGAGGCCAGGGCCGGCCTGAGCCCGCCGAGCAGCGCCGCGGCCACCGTCAGCGAAAGGAACAGCAGCATGTCGTTGGCCAGGCCCGGGTCGAAGGCGCTGAGCAGCACGGCCAGCACCGCGGGGCCCGCCACTCCGACCGCCCAGCCCCACGCCACCCGCGACCGCCCGAGCCGGGCACCCCGGGCCACCGGCAGTCCGCGTCCCTTGGCGATCGCCTCGTGGGTCACGATGTGCACGTCCAGGTCGGGACCGGAGTCCCGCGCGACGGTCGCGCCGACGCCGGGGCCGAAGACGTACTGCCACGCCTTGCGGCGCGAGGAGCCCAGCACGATCTGGGTGGCGTTCGCCGCGCGCGCGAAGGCGAGCAGGGCGGCCGGGACGTCGTCCCCGACCACGTGGTGGAAGGTGCCGCCCAGGCTTTCCGCCAGGGTCCGCTGCCCGGCCAGTTCGCCGGGCGAGGCCGCGGTGAGACCGTCCCCGCGGGCGATGTAGACCGCGAGCACCTCTCCCCCGGCGCCCTTCTCGGCCAGCCGCGCGGCACGGCGGATCAGGGTGCGGCCCTCGGGACCGCCGGTCAGACCGACCACGATCCGTTCGCGTGACCCCCAGATCGCCGAGACGTCGTGCTCGCTGCGGTACCGCTGGAGGTACTCGTCGACCCGGTCGGCCACCCACAGCAGCGCGAGTTCCCTGAGCGCGGTGAGGTTGCCTGGACGGAAGTAGTTCGACAGGGCCGCGTCGACCTTGTCCGGCTGATAGACGTTGCCGTGCGCCATCCGGCGGCGGAGTGCCTCGGGCGTCATGTCGACCAGCTCCGTCTGGTCGGCCCGCCGCACCACCTCGTCCGGTACGGTCTCCTGCTGCCGGACGCCGGTGATCGACTCCACGACGTCGCCGAGGGACTCCAGGTGCTGGATGTTGAGGGTCGACAGCACGTCGATCCCGGCGGCCAGCAGCTCCTCCACGTCCTGCCAGCGCTTCGCGTTGCGCGAGCCGGGCACGTTGGTGTGGGCGAGTTCGTCGACGAGGACCACCTGGGGGCGGCGGGCGAGGACGGCGTCGAGGTCCATCTCGGGGAGGACGGCGCCGCGGTACTCCAGCTCCCGGCGCGGTATCTGTTCCAGGCCCTCCAGCAGTGCCCTGGTACGCGGCCGGTCGTAGTGCTCGACGAACCCGACCACGCAGTCGGTGCCCCGTTCGACACGGCGCTGCGCCTCGGACAGCATCGCGTACGTCTTGCCGACGCCCGGTGCCGCGCCGAGGTGAATCCGAAGTCTGCCGCGTCCCATGCCCTCATTGTCTTCCGGTCCCGGGCAGTGCGGTCGCCGGTCACCGGTTCACCGCTGTCTGCGCGGAGTCGACCATACGTTCGTCCGGGGCGGCCGAAGACGGCGGCCGGGATGCGGTGACGCGTCCTTGACGGAACCCTGACGTGCTTGACGGAACCCTGACGGGCGGCTGAGGGCGGGCCGTCGGAGTTCCCGTCGGGGAACCCGCCGACGGCGGCGGGGCCGCGCCCGGTGGGGACACTGTCGGTCGACAGTGTCCCGGTCGGATGCGGCCCCGCCGTCGTGGCTGTGAAGCGCTACGCGATCAGCGGACCTCGGTGATCTCCGGTCCGCGCGCCAGCTGTCCCATGCCGCCCGCGAAGCGGGAGCCCTCGGGAGCCTCCTCCTGCTGCACGCCCTCGGGGACCATCTGCGCGTCGTCGGGCAGCTTCAGGACGATCGGGTCGCGCGGCGCCATCGGGCCCTCCCCGCGCACCACGACCGTGTCCCGGAAGATCTGCTCCAGCAGCCCGGCGGCCTGCGGCTGCACCGCGCCCTGACCCGAGATCACCCCGCGCAGGAACCAGCGCGGGCCGTCCACGCCGACGAACCGGACGACCTGGAAACCGCCCGTACCGTCCGGCAGCTGCACCGGCACCTGGGCCCGCAGCTCCCAGCCCAGCGGGCCCTCGACCTCGTCGATGATGCCGCCCTGCTGGGTGATGCCGGCCGCGATCTCCTCGCGGACCTCGCCCCAGATGCCCTCACGCTTGGGGGCCGCGAAACCCTGCAGCTGGATGGCGCTGTCGCGCAGCACGACGGTGGCCGCGACGATCGCGTCGCCGGCGACCTCGACCCGCAGCTCCATGCCGTCCACTCCGGGCACGAACAGACCGCCCAGGTCGACCCTGCCCTCGCCGGGCTCTCTCACCTCGGAGCCGTCCCAGGGCCCGTCGGGCCGCGGCGCCGGCTCGAGCCTCAGCCTCTCGGTCCCGCCGTCCGCCTCCGTGTCGACACCGTCGACGACCTGCTCGGCCTCGCCGGCCGCGTCCTCGGCGGCATCCCTCTTCTTGCGACGTCCGAACACGTCATTGTCCTTCCCGGTCGGCTACGACCGAAGCGTATCGATTCCCACCCGCTGTGCCGCCGACGGCGGCCTGAACGCTTGTGCCGCTCTTACCTTCCACCGCGGCATGGCCGCCGGTGGATCCGAAGCCCCCCTCGGCCCGTACCGAGCGGGGCAGCTCCGCGACCGGCACGAAACGGACCCGCTCGACCTGCTGAACGACCAGTTGGGCAATCCGGTCGAAACGCTCGAACCGCACAGCCTCGCGCGGGTCGAGATTCACCACGATCACCTTGATCTCCCCACGGTACCCGGCATCAACCGTCCCCGGGGCATTCACCAGGGCGACGCCGCAGCGCGCGGCCAGTCCGGATCGCGGGTGCACGAAGGCCGCGTACCCCTCCGGCAGCGCCACAGACACTCCGGTGGGCAGGACGGCCCGTTCCCCGGGCGCCAGCTCGCACGCCTCGGTGGTCCGCAGATCGGCACCCGCGTCACCGGGGTGCTCGTACGCCGGAAGCGGTACGTCCGGGTCGACGCACCGGATCAGCACCTCGAGCCGGCCGTCGGAGCGCGCGTCGCCGTGCGGTCCGGTCACGGGTTCACCTCGAAGGCGCGGGCGCGACGGAACTGGTCCGGGTCGTCCATGGCCGCCTGGATCTCCTCCTCGCGGCCATGGTCGACGAAGTGGTCGATCTTGACCTCGATGAACAGCGCGTTGGCGCGGACCGCGACCGGGCCGTCGGGGCCACCGATGCGTCCGGTCGCGGTGGAGTAGATCTTCCGTCCGGCCACCGCGGTCACCGCCGCCTCCAGATGGAGGGTGGCGTCGACCGGCACGGGCTGGACGTAGTCGGTCTCGAGCCTGCCGGTCACGGCGATCGTGCGCAGCAGCCAGCTCAGCGCGCCGAGCGTCTCGTCCAGGGCACTGGCGAGCACCCCGCCGTGCGCGAGGCCGGGGGCGCCCTGGTGGACGGGGCGCACGGTGAACACGGCGGTGACCGACACGCCTTCGCCTGCCCGCGCCTCGATGTGCAGCCCGTGGGGCTGCTCGCCGCCGCAGCCGAAGCACTGGTCGTAGTGGGCGCCGAGCAGCTCACCCGGTGCGGGAGCATCCGGGTGGCGCACCGGCGGCAAGGCGTCGGCGGGGGGATGAAGAGTTGAGGAAGTACCACTCACAGGCGCAGACCTTACCCGCCCGCCCGTCACCCACCACCGCCCTACTCGACAGCGCTTCGCGCCGACCACCCCGCCCGCCCGTCACCCACCACCGCCCTACTCGACAGCGCTTCGCGCCGACCACCCCGCCCGCCCGTCACCCACCACCGCCCCGCCCTACAGCACTTCACGCCGAGCGCCCTGGCTGCGGCCCTGGGCCGGCACCGTGCCAAGCTTGGATCCATGCAGCTCTCCGTTCTGCCCTACGAAGAACGCCTGACCGCTCCCCGCTCCTGGTGGCTGATCTGCCTGCTCTCAGGTGTCTCGATGGCGCTGATCGTGCTGCCTCTGGGCATCCTGCCGATGCTCGGCGGCCTGGCCTGCGGCAGCGCGGCGGCCGCGGTGGTGGCCAGCGCGTACGGCTCGGTGCGGATCCGGGTCGTGGGCGGCCTGTTGATCGCCGGTGAGGCGAAGATCCCGGTGTCGGCGCTGGGCGCGATGGAAGTTCTGGACGCCGAGGAGGCTCGTGCCTGGCGCACCCACCGGGCGGATCCGCGCTGCTTCATGCTGCTGCGGGCCTACGTGCCGGGGGCACTGCGGGTGGAGATCACCGACCCGGAGGACCCGACGCCGTACGCCTTCCTGTCGACGCGTGAGCCGGAACGGCTGGCGGAGGCCCTGCGGGCGGCGAAGGCCGCCGCGTAGCGCGGCGGGGAGCACCCGGGCCCACTGTCGCCCGGCGAGTAGTGGGATCGGGGAGCCCGACGAGGTTCGTCGCCCACTGACCTGTTCCGTTTCCGCTGTGCCGTACCCGGATCTGCCGGATCAGCCCCTCCCAGGGCTGTCACTCCCGTCCGGGTGGCCGTCGCCTCTGCCGAGTTCCTTGCGGAGGGCGCCGCCGGTGAGCTTGTCCATCTCCAGGGCGTCGGCCGGGATCTCGAGGGCGGGGAGGGCGGGCAACGTGTCCCAGGGCACCTGGATCTTGCGGAGGTCGGCCTGGATACGGGTGGCGAGCTTTCTGGTGTCCCGGCGGTTCATGACCGCGCCGACGGCGGCTCCCACCAGGAACGGCATCAGGTTCGGCAGGTTGCGGAGGGTGCGCTTCATGATCCGCTGACGCAGTTCGCGCTTCATGCGGCTGTTCAGTGCGGCACTCACGGCCGAGGGCTTGCTCGCCTCGATCCCGCGCTCCTGCGACCAGGAGTTCAGGTACACGGTGCTGCGCTGCCCGAGGTTGCCGTCCGGACGTACGCCGTAGACCTCGTGGAGTTCGGCGATCAGCTTGAGTTCGATCGCCGCGACGCCGGTGACCTCGGCGGCCAGCTCCGTAGGCATCGCGGGAGGCACCGGCATCGCCGCCGCCGCGCCCACGCCGGCCCCGACCGTCGCCGTGGCCCTGGAGGCGCCCGCCACGAGTTTCTCCGCGAGTTCCTCGGGATCCAGCCCGGGGAACTGCCTACGCAGCGTCTCCAGGTCCCGTACGGGCACCCGCGGGGTGAGTTCGATGATTCGGTCCGCGAGGTACGCCAGGCCCGCACGCGCGCAGTCACCGCCCTTCCGGGCGCCTTCCCTGGCCTTGTCCCGGAACGCCGCGGCACGTCTGTGGGCCACCGGGGCGGTGGCGGTGACCTCCACGGGTGCCGGGAGGTCACCGCGGTCGGTTACGGGTCCGAGCGAGGCCGCCCCGGTATCGGTCGAGCCGATACCGGTTGAGCCTCGCTCGTGGTCGCGCGCGTCGCGCCGGGGGCCGTCCTGCGGCCCCGAGTCCGCTCCCCTCGAGAGGAAGCGGCGCTTCCGAGGAGGGGTCGAGCCAGTCACGGCCGACCCGCCCTCAGTCGCAGTCGCGGCAGATCGGCTGGCCGTTCTTCTCCCGGGCCAGCTGGCTGCGGTGGTGCACCAGGAAGCAGCTCATGCAGGTGAACTCGTCCTGCTGCTTGGGCAGGACTCGGACGGCCAGCTCTTCGTTCGACAGGTCCGCGCCGGGCAGTTCGAGGCCTTCCGCAGCCTCGAACTCGTCGACGTCCACGGCCGAGGCCGACTTGTCGTTGCGGCGGGCCTTCAGCTCTTCGAGACTGTCCGAGTCGACGTCGTCGTCGGTCTTGCGCGGAGTGTCGTAATCGGTTGCCATGGTCGCTCTCCCCCTCTGGGTGTATGCGGTCTCTTCAGCGCACGTAACGCGCGAGGGGCCGGACTTGTGCCCGACCCGAGGCGGAGATTTTGCCTCACATCAAGGTCTGTTACTCAATCGACACCCAACCGAACCCCTCATGAGTGCTCGGCTTGGATGGCGATGGGGACCGTACACGGTCCGAACGCGGCACTTCAAAGCCGCCTCACCGTGTACTTCCCGTAATCGAAGCCCCTGAAAACCGGGATGTACCCGGCCTTCCGGGGACTTCATGGTCACGGAGTGTCGACGGGTCGAACATCCCCCCTGTGATCGATCCCACAGGCGGGCACCGGAGGAGCCCTCCGGCGATTCCGCCCAAAGCGAACACCCCGTCGTGTCGGCGACATGATGTCAGATCGGCAGGGTGACCCGCATCACGATCCCGCCGCCCTCACGCGGCTGGGCATAGATGTGCCCGCCGTGGGCCCGCGCCACCGACCGGACGATGGAGAGCCCCAGGCCGACCCCCTTGTCACTGCCCGTCCGCTCGGTGCGCAGCCGCCGGAAGGGCTCGAACAGATTGTCGATCTCGTACGCCGGTACCACCGGGCCCGTATTGGACACCACCAGGACCGCCTGTCCGTGCTCGACGTCGGTGGTGACCTCCACCCACCCCCGCTCGGCCACGTTGTAGCGCACGGCGTTCTGGACCAGGTTCAGGGCGATCCGCTCCAGCAGGACGCCGTTGCCCCGGACGACCGCGGGCTTCTGCACTCCGCGGATCTCCACACCCTTGGCCTGCGCCTCGGCGTGCACCTGGTCGATCGCCTGGGAGGCCACCTCCGCGAGATCCACGGACTTGCGCTCGACGATCTGGTTGTCACTGCGGGCGAGCAGCAGCAGGCCCTCCACGAGCTGCTCGCTGCGCTCGTTGGTGGCCAGCAGCGTCCTGCCGAGCTGCTGGAGCTCGACCGGCGCGTCCGGGTCGGAGAGGTGCACCTCGAGCAGCGTGCGATTGATCGCCAGCGGGGTGCGCAGCTCGTGCGAGGCATTGCCCACGAAGCGCTGCTGGGCGGTGAAGGCCCGCTGCAGCCGCTCCAGCATGTCGTCGAAGGTGTCGGCCAGCTCCTTGAGCTCGTCGTCCGGGCCGTCCAGCTCGATCCGGCGGGACAGGTCGGAGCCCGCCACCGCGCGCGCGGTGCGGGTGATCCGGCCCAGCGGCGACAGGACGCGGCCGGCCATGGCGTACCCGAAGGCGAAGGCGATGACGGCGAGGCCGAGCAGGGCGAGCAGGGAGCGGCTGAGCAGGTTGTCCAGGGCGTGCTGGCGCTGCTCGTTGACACAGGCGTTCAGCGCGGCGTTCAGCTCGTCGGCGGGCAGCCGGGCGCTGCGCAGATGGCAGATGTCGCTCGACACCTCCCCGGACAGGATCCGGAAGGGCAGGTCGCTGCCCACGTTCAGCGCGTTCGCGGCGAGCAGGTAGATGATCGACAGCAGCAGGATCCCGGCGATCAGGAACATGCCGCCGTAGAGCAGGGTGAGCCGTATCCGGATGGTCGGACGCAGCCACGGGAAGGGCGGTACGGGCCTGCGGGGGTCCCAGGTGGGCTTCGGAGGTGCCGGTGGGGACGGCGGTGTGGGGGTGGGGGTGGTGGCCACGGGATCAGATCCGGTAGCCCGAGCCGGGCACGGTCACGATGACCGGCGGCTCGCCCAGTTTGCGGCGCAGGGTCATGACGGTCACCCGCACCACGTTGGTGAACGGATCGGTGTTCTCGTCCCAGGCCTTCTCCAGGAGCTGCTCGGCCGAGACGACGGCGCCCTCGCTGCGCATGAGCACTTCCAGGACGGCGAACTCCTTGGGCGCGAGCTGGACCTCCTTGCCGTCGCGGAAGACCTCGCGGCGGTTGGGGTCGAGCTTGATCCCGGCACGCTCCAGGACCGGCGGCAGCGGCACGCTGGTACGCCGTCCCAGGGCGCGCACGCGCGCGATGAGCTCGCTGAAGGCGAAGGGCTTGGGCAGATAGTCGTCGGCGCCGATCTCCAGGCCCTCGACGCGGTCGCTGACGTCGCCGGCGGCCGTGAGCATCAGCACGCGCGTGGGCATGCCGAGCTCGACGATCCTGCGGCACACGTCGTCGCCGTGCACGAGGGGGAGGTCGCGGTCGAGGACGACCACGTCGTAGTCGTTGACGCCGATGCGCTCGAGGGCGGCCGCACCGTCGTACACGACGTCGACGGCCATGGCCTCCCGGCGCAGTCCGGTGGCCACCGCATCGGCGAGCAGTTGCTCGTCCTCGACGACGAGTACGCGCACGTCGCTTGTCCTTCCTACGTCCTGCCGGGCAGCGCTCCACAGCGCACGCGCGCAGGGTCCTGGTGAGTGTGTCGCCTCCATCCTGCCCTTTTCGGCCGTAAGTCGGCCGTAAGCCGGGGAACGGGCGGGCGGCGGAAGGGGACGGGGCCGGACAGCATGCCTCGGTGGACGGCCACCGGCCCGGGAAACGGGCGGTGCCGGGTCGGCACGGGTCCGGGAAACGGGCGGTGGCGCGGGGGCGGAAGACCGGGGAACGTCCCGGGGACGGGAGGGGAATACGAGATTTTCTCGTCCGGTGAGGTTTCCGCGGAAGGGAGCTTGGGGAGGACGGGTTTACATCCCGCGATCACGCTCTGCTTGCACCGCGCCACCATGCGGTGCGCTTCGGTCCGTTTCCGCAGAGCGGACCCGGATGCCCGAAGCCGTAGCCCCCCGGCCGAGCGGCGCCGGTCATCCACCGCAGACGTGATCGTCCCTTTCGAACCGGCACACCCCCGTGCCATCGACCCACGACCCAGGACGAGGGGGCGCAGCATGGACGCTTTCACCGCAGGACTTCTGCAGCGCATAAGGACGACCGAGTCCGATCTGTCCCGGGCCCGCGACGAGGGCGACGACTTCCTCGCCGAGGTGGAGCAGAGCGAGCTCGACGACCTGCGCCGGCTCGCCGCCGAGCACGGTGTGCAGGTCGGCGTGGCCCGCGTCTGATCAGCCCGATGCAATGAGTTCGACATGAGCGGGCCCCGGCGAATCCAGCGCCGGGGCCCGCTTCGTCGTTCTCCGGGTTCTCCGGGTTCTCCGGGTTCTCCGGGTTCTCCGGGACCGGCGTCCCGGCCGCCCGTCAGTCGTGCCAGGCGTCGAAGTCCTCCAGCAGCCGCTGGAGGGGCTCGAAGACACCCGGGGTGGCCGCGACCGCGAGGTCCCACGAAGGGCGCTCACCGGGCCGTCCACCGGTCAGCGCGCCCGCCTCCCGGGCTATCAGGTCCCCCGCGGCCAGGTCCCAGGGGTGCAGCCCGCGTTCGTAGTAGCCGTCGAGCCGGCCGCAGGCCAGGTCGCAGAGGTCGACCGCGGCCGAGCCGCCGCGCCGGATGTCCCGCAGGAGCGGGATCAGCCGCTGCGCGACACCGGCCTGGTGGGCGCGGACCTCGGTGACGTAGTTGAAGCCGGTCGAGACCAGCGCCCGGTCCAGGGGCGGCGCCGGGCGGCAGGTCAGCGTGCGCTCGCCCTCCCACGCGCCGGTGGCCCGTGCCCCGCCGCCGCGGACCGCGTGATACGTCTCACCCCGCATCGGGGCGGCGACCACCCCGACGACGGTCTCGCCGTCCTGCTCGGCGGCGATGGAGACGGCCCACGTGGGCAGCCCGTACAGGTAGTTGACCGTGCCGTCGAGCGGGTCGATCACCCAGCGGACGCCGCTGGTGCCCTCCGTCGAGCCGCCCTCCTCACCGAGGACGCCGTCGTCGGGCCGGTGCTCGGCGATCAGCCCGGTGATCAGCTTCTCGGCCGCGATGTCCATCTCGGTGACGATGTCGATCGGGCTGGACTTGGTCGCGGCGACCTCGAGGTCGGCCGGGCGGCCGTCCCGCAGCAGCTCGCCCGCGCGGCGTGCCGCTTCGCGGGCCAGTTGCAACAGTTCCGCGTGCAGGGGGTCGGTCACGGCGCTCCTCAGGCGTAGGGGCTGTCGGCGCCCGCGGCGGCGGGACGCGGAGCACGGGCCGGACAGCAGCCCACCGGGCAGAGGTTGTGGCTCGCGCCGAGCTCGCCCAGGGCGCAGGGGGTGACCTCCTGGCCGCGTTCGGTGGCGGCGCGCTCCACGACCAGGTCGCGGATCGCGGCGGCGAACCTCGGGTCGGCGCCCACGGTCGCCGAGCGGCGCACCGGCAGCCCCAGTTCCCCGGCCTTGGCCGTGGCCTCGGTGTCGAGGTCGTAGAGGACCTCCATGTGGTCGGAGACGAATCCGATGGGGGCCATGACCACGGCAGGGACCCCGGCCGCGTGCCGCTCCTCGAGGTGGTCACAGATGTCGGGCTCCAGCCAGGGGATGTGCGGGGCTCCGGAGCGGGACTGGTAGACGAGCTGCCAGGGGTGTTCCACTCCGGTGCGCTCCCGCACGGCGTCGGTGATCAGCCGGGCCACGTCCAGGTGCTGTGCCACGTACGCGCCACCGTCGCCGTGCTGCTCGACGGGCCCCGAGGTGTCGGTGGAGGCGGTGGGGATCGAGTGGGTGCAGAAGGCGATGTGGGCGCCCTCGCGCACCTCCTCGGGCAGGTCGGCGAGCGAGCGGACGATCCCGTCGACCATGGGCTCCACGAAGCCCGGGTGGTTGAAGTAGTGCCGCAGCTTGTCGACCCGGGGCAGCTCCAGGCCCTCGGCCTCCAGCGTCGCCAGGGAGTCGGCGAGGTTCTCGCGGTACTGGCGGCAGCCGGAGTACGAGGCGTAGGCGCTGGTGGCCAGGACGATGATGCGGCGGCGGCCGTCGCGGATCATCTCGCGCAGGGTGTCGGTCAGGTAGGGCGCCCAGTTGCGGTTGCCCCAGTAGACCGGGAGGCCGAGGCCGTGGCCGGCGAAGTCCTTGCGCAGGGCGTCCAGCAGGGCGCGGTTCTGTTCGTTGATGGGGCTGACCCCGCCGAACAGGAAGTAGTGCTCGCCGACTTCCTTCAGGCGTTCCTTGGGGATGCCGCGCCCGCGCGTCACGTTCTCCAGGAACGGGACCACGTCGTCCGGGCCTTCGGGGCCGCCGAAGGAGAGCAGGAGCAGGGCGTCGTAGGGGGTGGGATCGAGCTCGTCAGGCATGCCTCGATCCTGCCACCCGTCGCGGGCGGCCGGGCAACGGCGGGGGGCCGACGGGGCCGCGACCTCACACCCAGGAGACGTTAGGGTTACCTAACCAGTAAGCCGTATCGTCCGCGGTCGCGCCTTACTCAGATCTGTCGCGCCTTACCGAGATCTCCGGAGACCTCGTGCCCAGCCCTTATCTCGCCCTGTTCGCGGCCCCCGGCAGCAGGGCCTTCTCGGCCGCGGGGTTCATCGGCCGGATGCCGCTGTCCATGATGGGCATCGGCGTGGTCACAATGATCTCCCAGCTGACCGGCCGGTACGGGCTCGCCGGCGCCCTGTCGGCGACCGTCGCCCTGGCCGCCGCGCTGGCGGGCCCGCAGATCTCCCGCCTGGTGGACCAGTACGGACAGCGGCGGGTCCTGCGTCCGGCGACGTCGCTCGCGCTCGCCGCCGCGGCGCTGCTGCTGTTCGCCGCGCACTACGGCTGGCCGGACTGGGTGCTCTTCGTCGCCTGCGCCGGCATCGGCTGCGTGCCGAGCCTCGGCGCGATGATCCGAGCCCGCTGGGCCGCCCTGTACCGCGGCACCCCGCAACTGCACACCGCGTACTCCTTCGAGTCCGTGGTGGACGACATGTGCTTCGTCTTCGGCCCGATCATCTCCATCGGGCTGTCCACGGCGTGGTTCCCCGAGGCCGGTCCGCTGCTCGCGGCCTGCTTCCTCGCGGTCGGCGTCTTCTGGCTGACGGCCCAGCGCGCCACCGAGCCGGCCCCGCACCCGCGCGAGCGCACGGGCGACGGCGGCAAGGGCACGGGCGGCGGTACGGCGCTGAGCTCGCCGGGCCTGCAGGTCCTGGTGGCCACCTTCGCGGCGACGGGGGCGATCTTCGGCGGCGTGGACGTGGTCACCGTGGCCTTCGCGGAGGAGCGTGGGCACAAGGCCGCCGCCAGTGTGGTGCTCGCCGCGTACGCGCTGGGCTCCTGCGTGGCGGGCCTGACGTTCGGGCTGATGCGCTTCGCCGGGGCACCCGAGCGCCGCTGGCTGCTGGGCGTATGTGCCATGGCCGTGAGTATGATCCCCCTCCTACTGGTCGGGAACCTGCCGTTTCTGGCCGTGGCGCTGTTCGTTGCGGGTCTGTCCATCGCTCCCACGATGATCACGACGATGTCCCTCATCGAAGAGCACGTACCACGCGCACAGCTCACCGAGGGCATGACCTGGGTGAGCACCGGGCTCGCGGTCGGGGTCGCTCTCGGCTCCGCCGCGTCCGGCTGGGTGATCGACGCGGCCGGGGCACGCGCCGGGTACGGGGTTCCGGCGGTGTCCGGAGCCGTCGCGGTCGCGGTCGGTTTCCTCGGGTACCGCCGGCTCAAGCGGCCGGCTCCGGGTCGGGGAGGCTCCGTTGGGCAGCACGGCGAGCACGAGGAACGGAACATGGCGTAACTGGGGAGGTACCGTCCTCGCCCACCCCGCGCGGGAGGTCACGCCGGCCTCCGTCGACGAACTGGCGGCGGCCGTGCACCGGGCCGCCGAGGACGGCCTCCCGGTGAAGGCGGTGGGCACCGGGCACTCCTTCACCTCGATCGCGGCCACCGACGGCGTGCAGATCCGCCCTCATCTGCTGGCGGGCATCCGTGACATCGACCGCGCGGCCGGCACCGTCACGGTCGGGGCCGGCACCCCGCTCAAGCGGCTCAACACGGCTCTCGCGCGGGAAGGGCTGTCGCTCACCAACATGGGCGACATCATGGAGCAGACCGTCTCCGGGGCCACCAGCACCGGCACCCACGGGACCGGCCGCGACTCGGCCTCCCTCGCCGCGCAGATCCGGGGCCTGGAGCTGGTCACCGCCGACGGTTCGGTGCTCACCTGCTCGGAGAAGGGGACCGACGAGGAGCGCGCGGTCTTCGCCGCCGCCCGGATCGGTCTCGGCGCCCTCGGTATCGTCTCCGCGATCACCTTCGCGGTCGAGCCGATCTTCCTGCTCACGGCCCGCGAGGAGCCGATGCCCCTGGACCGGGTGCTGGCCGAGTTCGACGAACTGCACGCCGAGAACGAGCACTTCGAGTTCTACTGGTTCCCGCACACCGGGAGCACCAACACCAAACGGAACAACCGCAGCGCCGGTCCGGAACGGCCGGTGCATCCCGTCCGGGGCTGGATCGACGACGAGTTCCTCTCCAACGGCGTCTTCCAGGTGGCGAACTGGGTCGGCCGCGCGGTGCCCGCGACCGTCCCCGCCATCGCACGCGTCTCCAGCAGGGCCCTGTCCGCGCGGACCTACACCGACCTCCCGTACAGGGTGTTCACGTCGCCGCGCCGGGTGCGCTTCGTGGAGATGGAGTACGCGGTGCCGCGCGAGGCCCTGGTGGACACGCTGCGCGAACTGAAGGCCATGGTCGACCGCTCCCCCCTGCGGGTCAGCTTTCCCGTCGAGGTGCGCACGGCCCCGGCCGACGACATCACCCTGTCCACGGCCTCCGGCCGCGACACCGCGTACATCGCGGTCCACATGTTCCGGGGCACCCCCTATCAGGGGTACTTCACGGCGGCGGAGCGCATCTTCACCGCCCATGAGGGCCGGCCCCACTGGGGGAAGGTCAACACCCGGGACGCCGAGTACTTCTCCCGTGTGTATCCGCGTTTCGCCGAGTTCACGGCACTGCGGGATCGTCTTGATCCGGAACGCCTGTTCCGGAACGACTATCTGCGGAGGGTCCTGGGGACGTAGCGAACGCGTTCGGTTCCGGGCTCGCGGTGCCGTCGGAGTCCTGGTTCCCGGTGCCGTCCGGGGTGCCCGCCGGCGTGTCCTGGCCGTCCGGTGCACCGCCGCCGGAGCCGGTGGCCGCGCCCTCGCCCTGAGGCGTCGCGGAGGGCGCGGGGGCCGGTCCGTCCTCGCCTGAGCCGCCGGAGTCCTCCGAGGTGCCGGAGTCGTCCGAGGTGCCGGAGTCGTCCGGCGTCCCCGAGTCGCCGGAGGTACCGGGGTCCTGCTCGTCCGGACCGCCGGTGCCGGACGAGTCACCGGAGCCGGACGTGTTCTCACCGGTGACCGCGTTGCCGACGGTGGTGTTCGGTGTGCCGCTGAGGCTCTGGCCCGAAACGAGTTCGTAGACGGTTATTCCGGCCATCGTGACCCCGAACACCAGCGCGGCCGCGACCACGGCCCGTTTCCAGCCCCGCCGCACTCCCCTGGCCCGGCCCCGGTACACGGTTCCCTCGGTGAACTCGCCCGGCGCCCGCGCGGGCTGCCTCCCGGCCGGTGCCGCGGATGCCCGGCCCGGCGCCGCGGCGGCGACCCGGAGCTGCTCACCGGTGCGCTTGAAGAAGTGCTGGAAGACCGTTCCGCCGCAGGTGGCGACGATGCTCATGACTCCGGCGCCGATGATCGTCCCGTAGACGCCGAAGGACGAGGCGAGTTGGGCACCCAGCACCGCGGCCACCCCGCTGCCCGCGACCTGCGGCACGCTCAGATCGATCCGCGCGCGCTTCCCCTCCTCCGTTCCACCGTGCTCACCCGCGACAACCGACCTTTCACGCATTCCTTGATCTTGCCAGCCTTCCCGCACATTCCCACACACGAACGATCAACTACACGACAAGTGGACGCCCGACCGAAACCATTAGTTCCATTTCTGGTGATTACGTGAGGTTCCCCACGCCCGGATTCGACGGATCCGGACCGGCGCGGCCAAGTAGCACCCCTTGCGGGAAGTTGGGACAGCGCGCCGATCCACTCACTTGGCCCGAATGGAGTACTGTTGCGAGCCCTGGGTCCGGTCGCCCATCAGGGCGCTCGGGTTCCTTGAGGACCGCCGGGGAGGGGGCCAGTTGCACAGGGTGACGCAGTTGCTCACTCAGCGTTGCGAATAGGTAACCGTGCCATAACGGCGAGCCGGGGCCCACGCCCGACACGCCGGGCAACTCGGCAAGGTTGTGGCAGGCTGCACCCGGGCAGGTCACACTCGACTAGCGGAAGCAGCGACGCACGTGACGTCGGCAGGCACCACCCGGGAGGTCCCCATGCCCGAACTGCGTGTCGTGGCCGTCTCGAATGACGGCACACGGCTGGTGCTGAAGGCTGCGGACAGCACGGAGTACATGCTTCCGATCGACGAACGCCTGCGCGCCGCGGTGCGCGGCGACCGTCCCCGCCTCGGCCAGATCGAGATCGAGGTGGAGAGCCATCTCCGCCCCCGCGACATTCAGGCACGCATACGAGCCGGTGCGACCGCGGAAGAGGTCGCCCAGATGGCCGGCATCCCCGTGGACCGCGTCCGCCGCTTCGAGGGCCCTGTCCTCGCCGAGCGCGCCTTCATGGCGGAACGTGCCCGCAAGACCCCTGTCCGCCGCCCCGGTGAGAACTCCGGTCCGCCGCTGGGCGAGGCCGTGCAGGAACGGCTGACACTGCGCGGCGCGGAGAAGGACACCGTGCAGTGGGACTCCTGGCGCCGCGACGACGGCACCTGGGAAGTGCTGCTGGTCTACCGGGTCGCGGGCGAACCGCACTCGGCCGGCTGGACGTACGACCCGCCCCGGCGGCTCGTCCAGGCCGTCGACGACGAGGCGCGCTCGCTGATCGGTGAGTCCGACGACCTCGCCGCGACGCCCGAGCCCAGCTTCCCGTTCGTGCCACGCATCGCCCGGCTGCCCCGCGACCGCCCGCTGGACCGTCCGGGTGACCGCGAGCGGCAGAGCCTGCCACCGGGCCAGGACTCCGAACCCGATGAGGAGTTGGTGGCCACGGCCGGCGGTGAGCGGGACTCGCTCACCAGCCTGCTGGAGGCGGTGCCGAGCTTCCGGGGCGACCTGGTGGTTCCCGAGCGGACCCCTGAGCCGGCCGCCGAGGAGCCGGACGGCGAACCCGAGGCGGAGGAGCCGCCGGCTCCCGCGGCCTCGGCCGGTTCCGCCTACGCCGACGTCCTGATGCCCCGCGCCGTCACCAGTCACCGGGACCGTCTCGTCGGCTCCACGGACCGTCAGGCGGAGGCGGACGGAGTCCGTCCGGGCCGCCGCGCGGCGGTGCCGAGCTGGGACGAGATCGTGTTCGGGACCCGGCGCAAGAAGCAGGAGTGACCCCGCGGGAGCGGCCACCGCATCGGACGAACCGGCCTGAGCTGCCATGAAAGGGGCGCTCGTCATGCACGAGTGCCCCTTTCACCCTTTCGGTCTACTGCGGGTCCGGTCCGACCGCGACCGGCCGCTCCGGGTCCGACGACCACTCCGACCAGGAGCCGACGTACAACTCCGCCGGGATGCCCGCCACCGCGAGCGCCAGCACCTCGTGCGCCCCCGAAACCCCCGAACCGCAGTACACACCGACCCGCTTGTCCGTGGACGCGCCCAACTCCCGGAACCGCGCGGCCAGTTCCCCGGCGGGCAGGAAGCGTCCGTCCGGGCCGACGTTCTCGGTGGTGGGCGCCGAGACCGCGCCCGGAATGTGGCCGCCGACCGGGTCGATCGGCTCCACCTCGCCCCGGTAGCGCTCTCCCGCGCGGGCGTCCAGCAACAGCCCGGACCGGGCCAGCGCCGCCGCTCCGTCGGCGTCGAGCAGGCCGGCCGCTCCCCATACGGGCACGAAGTCGCCCTCGGCCGGCTCCGGCTGCGCGGTCTCGAGCGGACCGTCCCAGGACGGCAACCCGCCGTCGAGGACCCGCACGTCCGGGTGACCCGCCCACCGCAGCAGCCACCACGCGCGGGCGGCCGCCCAGCCCATCCCGCCGTCGTACACGACCACCGGCGCGCCCGACGACACGCCCGCCCGGCGCATCGCCGCACCGAACTCCTCCGGATCGGGCAGCGGATGGCGCCCCCGCCCGGCCGGCACTGCGGCCAACTCGCTTTCCAGGTCGACGAATACGGCGCCGGGAAGGTGCCCGTCGCGGTACGCGGCCCGTCCGTCGAACGGTGGCTCACCGGCCGTCGCTGCCGTGCTCAACCGCCAGCGGACGTCGAGCAGTACCGGCGGGTCGCCGCCCGCCAGCTCGGCGGCGAGTCCGGATGTGGAGATGATGGCGTTCATGGGCACCATCCTGACGTACGGGGTGGCCGTCTCGTCCAGGTCCGGCTACTCTGCTCGGCCGGGCAGACCCGATCACGAGGCGTATGGGATCGGGCACATGCTGTACTACCGATCGACATCCTCCGGCAAGCGTGCCGAAAAGGACGGGGACCCGCACATCGGGCATCCTCCGGAGACAGGAACCGCCGTACGGGGCGGGCCGGAGCACGCGACGCCGTGGCCGATGCCAGTGCCGGCACGGGGGCGAATCCACAGAGCGGGCGCGACGCGTCTCTCGCCCGGGTCGAGAAGAGCACGGCCACCGCCAGGGCGGCCGAGAAGAGAGTGACGATGACCGACGCACGGGGGTCCGCCCGCCGAGACGGTGAAGCGCCTGTTCGGTACACACCCGGTACACCCTGCTGGGTGAGTCTCATGGTGCATGGAGCTGACCGGGCCCGGAGCTTCTACGAAGCGCTGTTCGGCTGGGAGTTCCGGCCCGGTCCGCAGCAACTCGGCCCCTACGCGCGGGCCCTGCTCGACGGCTGCGAGGTGGCCGGTATCGGGATGCTGTCGCCGGATCTGGATCTTCCCGTGGCCTGGACGCCCTACTTCGCCTCGGTGGACGTGGACCGCACCGCCGAGACCGTGCGGGCGTGCGGCGGCACCATCGGCGTCGGCCCGCTGGACCTCGCCGAGGCCGGGCGGCTGGCGATCGGCTCCGATCCCTCGGGCGCCGTCTTCGGTATCTGGCAGGCGTCCGCGCACCTGGGCCAGGCGGTCACCGGGGTGCCCGGTGTGCCCGCCTGGAACGAACTGACGACCTTCGAGTCGGAGCGCGTGGCCAAGTTCTACGCGACGGTGTTCGGCCACACCGCACAGCCCGAGGTCTCCACCGACCTCGACCACGTGACCCTGAGCGTGGCGGGCCGGCCCGTGGCAGGGATCCACGGCGTGGGCAACGGCCTCCTGAGGGAGCGCGGACCGCACTGGACGACGTACTTCACCGTGGCCGACGTCGACGACACGGTGGACCACGTCCTGTACCTGGGCGGCCAGCTCCTCGAGCGGCCCCACGACAGCGCCCACGGCCGGATCGCGACGGTGACGGACTCGGAGGGGGCGCGGTTCTCGCTGTTGCAGGTCCTGTGACGGCCCGTCGGAACCGAGCCAGGACGCCTCCAGACCTGAGGCAGTGGACGACAAGCGCCGGTGGCATTCACAGAGGGGACACATGACCACCGAGTGCCGCCAAGTAGTCTTACTCGGGCCAAACCGGCTCCCATGAGAAGGCTTCGGCGCCACGCAGCAACCCAGCAGCAGATCACTTCCACCCCTTGTTAGCCGATTTGACGGCTCTGGCCGCACCGGCTCCTTCGGGACGGCGGGAGATGATCCGCTGAGTGCCTGGGCACAGTGTCCATAGGACAGGGGGATGAAGTGAGGGAAAAAGCGGCATCAGAGAGCGAGAAGTGCTCTGCGGCAGCAACTGTGTCACTCAATGACGACCGGCTCCGGCTGCAGTACATCCCCTGGAGTGAGCCGACCGGAGCAACGGCTCTGGAGGCGCTCAGCGAAGCGCAACACTTCTTCTACGACAGCCCGGAATGCTCCGAACGGATTCCGGTGCCCGCGGCACGACAGCATCCCGTGCCGCAAGCACAGCGCAGCGACACCCCAAGCAAGCTGCCCGATGGCATCTACCTCTTCGAGTCGCGGGCCAGCCAGATCCTCGTCGGGTTCGCGTTGAGCAACGGTGGAGATGCCGTTGCCCCTCAGCGAAAGCGCCTCCGTGACATAGACGACGGTCATCTGCTTCACCAAGCCCTCGCTCAGTACAGGGATTGGTGTGCCGCTGTCCCCGAAGAGGTCACACCCGTGTTCGTCCGTGGCGACCTCGTCCGTCTTGCGGGCAGGCGGGAAACCTTTACCGTGATCAAGGCGACGCCGACGCGGGACGGAGGCGTCCAGTACAAATTGCAGGACGCGAGCGGCGGACGCTCCCGCATGGCCTTTGAGGAGGACCTTGAGGCACTTCCGCCCAGTTCGGACGACCCCGAGGACTGGATTCTCCGTCCGCCCGCTCCCGCCGACCGGACCGCCCTCGCGCTCACCCTCGCCAAGCTGAGCACGCCCCTCACGGATGTCGTGTACTCGTACCAGTCGAGCCGCACGATTTTCCGGCCCTACCAGTTCCGTCCCGTGCTCAAACTGATGAGTTCGGATCGCCAGCGATTGCTGATCGCGGACGAAGTCGGTCTCGGTAAAACCATCGAAGCCGGCTTGATCTGGAACGAACTGGAGCAGCGCACCCACCTGCGGCGTACCTCGGGACGGCGCGGTGGCACCCACTTCCGAGGGCTCGTCGTGTGCCCTGCCGCCCTTGTCACCAAGTGGCAGAACGAAATGCGCGACCGCTTCGACCGGCACCTCCGCGTCCTCGACAAAGAGGGCATGGCGGAGCTGGTGGAACTGTTCCGCAGCGGGGACACCAGCGAGCCGTTCGCCGGAGTGGTGTCTCTGGAGCGACTCCGGCGGGCCGGGCAGCTAGATGAGCTCGCTGAACTCCAGCCCCGCTTCGACCTCGTGATCGTGGATGAGGCGCACTACCTGCGCAACGCGAGCAGCCGAAGCCACGCCGCGGCAGCCCTGCTCGCCGACTGGGCCGACGCGCTGATCTTCCTTTCCGCCACCCCTCTCAATCTTGGCAACCAGGACCTCTACAACCTCGTCCACCTTCTCGACGAGGCGTCCTTCCCGGAACCCAAGGTCTTCGAGAACCAGCTCGAACCCAACCGCCACCTGAACGCCGTGGCCGTCGGACTCGCCAAGGGCGGCACGGACACCACGGACGGCGCTCGAGCCCTGCACTCCCGGCTCATGAGAGTCCAGACCTCCACGCACGGAAGGATCACCGCTCAACGACCTGAGTTCCGGCGCCTCCGAGAACTTTTGAGCACCGGCGCGCCGCTGTCCCCCCAGCAGCGCGCCGAGGCGCGGCGGTGCATCGCCGAACTCAACGCCCTCGCGGGTGTCGTCAATCGGACACGTAAGGCCGACACTCCCGACCGCAAGGCCCTGCGTGAAGCTGCGGACGTCGCGGTTCGCTGGACCCCGCAGGAGCGTACCTTTTACGACGACCTGCACGCCTGGTGTCTCAAGCGCGCCGCCCGCAGCGGCATGGCCGCCGGCTTCGCCGCACAGATGTGGCTGCGGCAGGCGGCCAGCTGTATCCCGGCCATGCAGCGGCGGCTGCGGGAGCGTTTCTCGCCCCGACCTGCCGAGGAGGAGGCCGTTGAGGAACTCCTCTACGAGTCGGGGGTCGTCGACGACTCCGAGGACGCCCCGAACGACCGCCGTACAAGACCGACTACCTCACCCGCGAATCTCACCCGCGAACTGGCGGAGCAGGCCGACGATCTCTCGACGCTGCACTCCCTGCTGCGGGGCCTCCCTGTGGACACCAAGTTCGAGCGGTTCGCGGACATGCTGCGCAGCGCCCGCGCCAAGGGCATGCGGCAGGCAATGGTCTTCTCCTTCTTCACCCGCACCCTGGAGTACCTGGAGGAAAGGCTGGCACCGGAGTTCAAGGTCCGGGTCATGCACGGGAAAACCCCGCCGAGCGAGCGGGAACGCATTATGAGGGACTTCCGTGCCGGCGCGTTCGATCTGCTTCTGGTGAGCGAGGTGGGCAGCGAGGGCCTGGACTTCGAGTTCTGCAACGTCCTGGTCAACTACGACCTGCCCTGGAACCCCATGCGGGTCGAGCAGCGCATCGGACGGCTCGACAGGTTCGGGCAGCAGCACGAGAAGATCTTCATCTTCAACATGCAGGTGCCCGGCACCATCGAGACCGACATCTTCCAGCGCCTCTACGCACGCATCGGGGTCTTCCAGGACTCGATCGGAGAACTCGAACCGATCCTCCGCGGACGCCTCAAAGAGTTGCACCGCATCGTCCTGGACCCTCACCTCACCCTGGAGCAGCGGCGTCACCAGGTCGACCGGATCGCGGTCGCGCGGGTGGATCGCGAGAAAGACCTGGAAAGCCTGAACGACGCCCAGGCTCTTCTCACCGGCCTGGACGGTCTACTCATTGAGGGATTTGACGAAACCAGCCCGGGCAGAGGGCGCTATCTGGGCCCCCAGGAGATCCGCGGACTCGTCGAGTGCTTCCTCACCGACAGCGGGTACGGACTGCTGCGTGACGTCCCCCACGAGGACGACCTGGTGGACGTCACAGGCAGCGGCGACCTGCTCAAGGCGATGTACGAGGCGATGGACACGGGCGCCTTCCCCCACCCTCGCGGTGATCTGCTGGGCAGGCTCAGGAGCGGCTCGTCGACGCGTTTCTGTCTGACCGCGAGTGCCTCGTCGGCGAGTGGAGCTCCATTGCTCAGTGTCCGCCACCCGCTGGTGCGCACCGCCCAGTGGTGGTACGAGGAGCGCCCCGAGCTGCTCCTGCGCTACGGCCGGGCACGGCTGCCCGGCCTGCCGCCCGGCTCCCGCTATCTGGTGGAGGTCCGGCTGGCGCGTACGGATGGCACTCGTTCGCGCCGCGAGCTGTGGACCACCGCGGTCGACAGCCAGACGATGCGGGAAGTGCCCGAGGTCGGGACCGCGCTTCTGACTTCTCTCGCCCGCGGTGAACTCACCGGCACCGACGAGCCGCTGCCCGACGACGTCGACGCATTGATCGTCGAGGCCTTGGACGAGGTGCAGGCCCTCGCGGCCGTGCAGGAGCGGACGACCAAACGGCTCTACGAGGCCGAGAACACCCGGCTCGCCGAAGGCCGACGCGCGACGGTGAGAGACACCCTTCAACTGAAGATCGCGCGGGCCCGGCGTCTCGCCCACGAGGTGGACCACCCCTCGATCCGCCGCCTCCACGAGAGCCGGGTGACGCATCTGGAGACTCGCCAGGATGCCCTTCTGGCACAGATGAAGCGGGACTCCCGCTTCAGCCTGTCCACTGAGACGGTCGCCCTCGTCCTGGTCGAGGGTGCCTGACCGGACGTCGGCCGGTGGCCACGGGCGCGTCCCGGGCCACCGACCGACACCTTACTGCCGCGAACCTCACTGCCACGGATGGGAGTACAGGTCGGTGAAGGAATGAGACTGGTACTCCTGGCCGTCCCTTCGCACACGCGTCAGACGGATGGCACCCTGCTCCCCCGCCCGGAGCACAGGCCACCTCTCCACCCTGAACGTCATGGGCCGGGCGGTGGAGTCATGAACAACCATTTCGCCATTGAGCCGCAGGGCGAGCGAGAACGCCGTCCTCGGGTGGAGTACGACGGGTAGATACGGCAGCGCACTGCCTTCCACCGAGAAGTCCATCGGTTCCCCGTCCACCGCCAGCGCTCGGATCCGCGCCTTGGTGACCCTTTGGACATCCGGCGTCCCCCTCCAGCGATAGGCCAGCTCCTCGCGGCGCATCACTTGGTGCGCGGTGTAGAGCGGTTGGAAGGCGGGATAGAGCAGTTCGCCGCGTCGGCCCCCGTCGAAGCCGTCCCACTCCAGCATCAGGTCGAAGCCGGGCCGGGGGAGGTTGAGCCGGTGGTAGTTGTGCACCACCAGGCCGGTCACGACCGACTGCTCCGGTGATTCCAGCGCTCTGTCGAACTCCACCTCTGCGTGGGGGAATTTCTTCTCGAAGGCCTGGCGCACCAGAGGTACCTGCGACATGCCGCCGGCGAGCAGCACGTGCTGCACGTCGGTCGCCAGTTCCGAAAGGGGCATGCGGGCCAGCTGCGCGATGTCGGGCGTCGTACGCCGCCGCAGCCGCGCCTCGCACAGGGCGGCCCTGACAAATTCCAGGGCTTCCTCCATCTGGGGCCGGAAGGCGTCCTCAAGCCGTCGGCGCGTGTAGCTGAGCAGCGGCAGGTTGGTGTATCCGCCGCCGACCGGAACCGCCTGTTCGTCGTACCGCGTGTCCGAGAGCAGCACCTTGAGCCGTCGGGCGGCCGCCAAGATCAGCGCCCTGAGGGTGGCGGGGTCGGGCATCCGTTTCACCACTATGCCCATGGCTTCCAAGTCCTGTTCGAGGTCCTGGGCGATCCGGAGGTCCAAAGCGTCACCGGCCCTGGCCACACCGCGTGCCGAGAGCACGGTGAGCTCGGGGGAGCCGTCCTGGAGCGACTCGGTGACCTCGACCACGGCGATGTCGAGGGTGCCCCCGCCGAAGTCGAAGACCAGCGTGGTCCCGTCGGGCCGGTCCTCGCCGAGTTCCCAGTAGAGCCCCTCCGACCAGGCGAGTCCGGCGGCCACGGGCTCGTCGACCATGTCCCCGACAGCCACCGGGATGCCCGCGGCCCTAGCCAGAGTGGCGAGCCGCCTGCGCCGCGGTCCGTCCCAGATGGCGGGGCAGGCAAGGCGGAAGTGGGCGTCCTCGGTGTCCGCTCCGGCGGCCTTGGCACGCAGCAGCACGTGCTTCAGCAGCTGCTCGATCATGTCGTCCGCCGAGTGCCGGATCGTGCCGGCCCCTTCCCGGCCCGGGAGCTCCTCGGGCGTCAGGTCGAGAGTGATGCACTGTTTCACCGACCGCAGCGCCGAGGCCCCGGCCGCCGCCTCGGCGCCTTCGCCGAACAGAGGCTCACCGGAGGCGGAGACGGCGATCACGCTCGGCATCCAGGAAGTACCGTGCCCGATCGGCACGACCTCCGGTGAGCCGCCGGGAAGCCGCTGGCTCACCAAGGTGGTCGCGGTACCGAAGTCGATGCCGATCAAGGGCTTGTCGTGCTGCACCGATGTCCTCCATGGGCATTGGCTGCCGGGGACCTCAACCCCGGCAGCGGAAATCAACTGTTATGCCTACTGCTCGGCCCTGCGGACGATGGCCTGCTCCAGTACGATGGGCTCCGGTTCACGAGGGCCCTGCCACGCATAGCCGGGCCGTTCGACCACCACCCGTGCCGCCGGTCCACCAGGGGCCCGGTGGAGCACAGGGTCGTAGTCCGTCTCCTCGCCGAGTACGCCGACGTCCACCACCCCGGCCGCCGCCGAGCGCGCCAGGGCCCTCCGGTACAGAGCGTTCGCCGGCCCTGTCTCCTCCCCCTCGTGGACCGCCTGGTCCGCGACCTCGGCGAGCACCGCGGCGAGCACGCGCAGTGTGTCGATCCTCGCCTGCCGCAACTGCGCCTGCGATGCCCCGCGCGCGGTCTGCCGGGACTGCCGGAGCTCGTCGTCCCGCCGCCGGAGCTGACGTGCCATCGCCTCGGCGCGCTGAGCCGCCTCTTCCACGTCCCGCTGGGCCGATTCCCACCTGGCCTCGGCAGCGTGAGCACGCGTCTCGGCCTCGGCGCGGCGCTTCTCCTCGTCCGCGATGCGGAGCCGCAACCGGTTCGCCGTTGCCTCTGCCTCGGTCAGTGCGTCCGATGCGGCCCGGCGCTGCTGCTCGTACTCGGTCCGGGCCGCATCGGCGTTGCTCCGTTCCTCCTCCAGCAGGTGCTTCAGGGCCTCGATCTCGGCCTGCGGGTCCCGCTCGGACTCCTGCGCCGCCTCCGGTGTCCCGTCCGGGGCGTCCTCCGTCACCTCCTGGAGAGGTTCGTCGGTCGCGATCGTGGCGTCCGCGGGCTCGGCAGTGTCGGCTTCGCCCGCCTCGGCGTCGGTGTCGCCTCCGTCCTCAACTCCCGTGGACTCGGTCTCCTCCGAAAACACCGTGGGCGTCTCGGGTGAGGCCTCGGCCTCCCTACCTTCCTTCGTCCTCTCGCCGTCACCCGTGCCATCCGCCTCCGCCGCATCGGCGGCTTCGGCCGCCGCGGCGGCCTGGGCCGTTCTGGCTGCTTCTCGCAGCTCGACAGGAATGCCCGGATGGTCGGCGACGTGCTGGGCCCAATCCCGCACGAGTCCGTTCGGCTGCTCCTGGATCCGGGGATCCGCCAGCAACGCGCAGGCCCGGAAGGCCATCTCCTCCGCGAAGTCCAACCATGGAAGATCGTCCTCCTTGGGCCGTCTCATCAGCACCGTCTTCAGGAGTTCCCTGGCCCTGGTCGAGAGAGGGGCCAACCGCTCCCCCTGAGCCCGTGTGTCCTCGAAGCCAGGGCTCGTGGACAGCGCCTGCTCGAAGCACTCCATCCCGGTGCGCAAGGCATTCCATGCCTGCTCGCCGCTCAGCGCCTTGGCCGCCCTGTCCGCCGCGGGGCTCGAAGCGGGCATCGCCGCCAGGGGGACGAGCAACGGAAGGAGATCGAGGGACGACGGGATCTCCGCAGCCTTCTTCGCGACCGGGCTGGGTTTGGTACCGGGGAGAACGATGCGCTTCCTGGCGCGCGACATCTCGAGGATGTGCTCGACAGCGATCAGGTTGATCTCTTCGGGCACGCGCTCGGGGTGGGGTTCCGTCCAGTGCCGCGGCCACTCGGTCACGGGCATGTCGAGTGCGTGTACCGCCAGGAGTTCGTACGGCGACAACTCGTCGAGCCCGGCGGACACGGCGGCGAACAACGGTCGCTTGGTGCCCCTCGGCTTGGGGGACTTGTCCACCAGCTTTCGAAGTGCTTCGGAAGCGGACCATTGCCGAGAGGAGCTGCTGGTCTCTATCCCGCCCCCGCCCCATCGCATGCCCTTGCTCGTTGTGCGCACCTCGGGATGGGCACTGAGCAACTCACGCACCTGACTCCACTTGAGCGACATGTTCGCAACGAGCCCCATGTCCTCCACGTACTTCCGCAACACGGTGATGTTGACCCGCTCGTCCAGTTCGCGGAGCAGTTCGACCAACACCTTCACGGGATCACTCTCGAACTCACCCTGAAGCGCCGCGAGGTCGGTGGCGGCCTTGTACCGGATCGTGCCTGGGGCGAGAGTTCTCACCGATTCCGGTACGGGTACGGGCAAGTGCTCGCTCTCACCCCCCTCCCACTCAACGACGACCTCCTTCTCGTCCAGCACACGAACGGTACCTACACGACGTACGGCACTGCCGTCACATTGCTCAACCAAAGATCCGATTTCCACAGCGCGAAACCCTATCGGCCGTTGTGGCGGCTCCGGCGGTCCGGAGCCCTATACCGCTGGTCCCCTATGTTCCCGCCTGCTGGGGGAACGCCACGACCGCCCTGGCTGCGGCGAGTTCCGCAACGAGCGTCCCGACGGTCGCCCGCCAGGCGTGCACCTGGGCGTGACGCGGTCCGATCTCGTCGTGGTGGTACTTGCAGCCCTCGCTGAGCCGGTTCCAGAGGGCGTTGACGCGATGGGCCAGGGCGGGGCCGGCGTAGTGGCGCAAGCAGAGCAGCTTCGCGCGCATGCTGATCGTGCCGAGTCCGGCTTCCTCAGCCGTGAGGGTAGCGTCGACGGCCGCTTCCAGGGCGATCCGGAGGGCGTAGGCCGCGCCACGGGCACGGCCTGCCGGGGTCAGCGGGCCGCCGCCGTCCAGGCCTTCGGCGAGGAGGGCGTCGGCGGTCGTGAGGAGGGCGGTGATGGTGTCGGCGCCGGTGCGGGTGGCGGGCATCAGGCGTTCACCTCCGGGGTGCGGAGCCGAGCGGCGAGGGCCTCGACCCTCCGGACGAAGTCCACCGGGTGGTGCGGGAGGAAGCCGCCGGGGTGGGCGCCCTGCTGGCACTGGTGGATCAGGGTCGTGCACTCGTTGCCGTAGAGGTGGCGGAGGCGGTTCTTGACGTCGTCGTCGGGGTGGACGAGGCCGTCGTCGAAGAGGGCGAACGACGCGAGCGGGATGAGCCGTTCGGTCGCGTCGATGGCGGACTGGAGGTGCTCGGCGGACTGGCCGGTGCGGTTGCGGCGGAGCCAGGCCGCTTCGACGAGTGCCGTCGCCAGGGCCTCGCGGCACAGGGACGGCAGGACGTGACGCAGGGCCGTCTCGGAGCAGTTCGTGGTCTGGGCGAGGGCCATGGCGTTGTCGATGGCCTCCTTGACCGGGTCGGTGTCGCAGGTGACGTGCACCTTGGACTTCTCGCCGCGCTCCACCCTCAGCACGGTCACCGGCAGGTTCTGGCTGCGGAAGGCGTGCGGGAGCCGGGTGTCGTGGGTGAAGACGACGACCTGCCGGTCGCGGCCGAGTTCGTCGAGCACCTGGGCCAGGCCGTCGACCTTCGCCGGGTCCATGGACTGCACGGGGTCGTCGATGACGACGAAGCCGAAGGGGCTGTCGGCCGTGGCGGTGCGGGGCAGGAACAGGGAGAGGGCGAGCGAGTGCAGTTCGCCCTGGCTCATGACGCCCAGGGCGGAGGCCTCGGTGTCGTCGACGGTGACGTCCATGACCAGCTTGCGCACGTTGGCCCTCTCGCTGCCGTGCAGGCCGACGTGGGTCAGGTCGACGCTGCTCTGCTGGCGCAGCCTCTCCCAGATCCGCTGCGTGTGGCCGGCGAAGGCGTCGACGCGGAGGTCGCGGACCTCGGTCGTGAGCTTCTTGATCCAGTTGAGGGCGGCGCTGACCTCGGTCCTACGGGGCTTGGCGGCTTCGGCCTCCCGGGAGAGCTTCGTCCACTCGGCGAGCAGGCCGACGACCGCGTGCCAGCGTTCGTCCTTGGCCGCCAGTTCCTCGCGCGCCGCACCGGCCACGATCGCGCACGCGTCCGTCAGTGTCACCGCCGCCTTGAGCGCGCGCTCGGCGAGTTCGGCGGGGTCGGTGATCCGACGGCAGTCTCCCCAGGCCTCCCACGGTTCGGCGAGCACGGCCGGGATCTCCCGAGGCAGGAGCACCAGGTTGTGCAGGGTGCGCGTCGCGGTCCGCAGGCCGGCCTCGGCCTCGCGTACGGCTGCGGCCTCGCGGAGGAGGGCGGCGATCTGCTGCTCGGCGCGCGCGGCCCACTCCCGGTCCAGGACCTGTTCCGTACCGCAGACCGGGCAGGCCGTGTCGTCGGCGTGGCGGTCGCTGTGGCTGAGGGCTGCCTGGAGCAGTTCGGCCCTGCTGTGGGCGTCGGCGGCCGCGGTGCCCTTCAGGTCGTCGAGGTCGGCGACGGCGTGCCGCAGTGCGTCGACGGCGGCGCCGACCTTGTCGAGGTCGGGCCCCTCGGTCTCGGCGGCGGCCTCCAGCCGGGCTTCCCGCAGCCGGCCCTCGTCGGACGTGGGTGCTCCGACGATCAGGGCGTCGAGCACGGCGTGGTCGGGTCCGCCGTTCTCCTCCATCGCCAGGAGGGCCTTGAGCGCCCGGTCGTCGTGCCCGACCTCCTCCAGGGCCGCGTGGAGGAGCGGCTTCTTGTCCTTCTCCGCGTTCACGACGGTGTCGAGTTCCTTCTTCGCCGCCGTCAGCCACCGCGCGGCGGCGTTGAGGTGGTCGAGGCCGAGGATCACGGCGATGTTGTCGTACATCTCGGACGGCTTGCCGTTGATCAGGTTGTCCAGGTCGGCGTACGACAGGAAGGGGCGGTAGGCGCGGGTCGCCCGCTCCCAGCCGGCCTGTTCCAGCGGCACGGTGCCGTGTCCCGGCCGCCTGAGCACGGCCTCGGAGTCGGTGAAGGCGTCGCCGGTCCAGGTGCGGGTGAGGGTGCTCGGCGACGGGTCGCCCTCGACGGTCAGCTTGGCCTCGACGACGGTCTGTTCGCCCTGGTGCAGGTTGCGCCAGCGGACGGCGTGGCTCGGGTGCTGTCCCGCGTAGTGGGCGTTGGTACCGGTGAACAGGGTCTCGACGGCCTCGGCGATGCTCGACTTGCCGGAGCCGTTGCGTCCGACGACGAGGGTGACTCCGGGCTTGGGCTTCAGCTTCAGCAGCGTCCGGGAGCCGACACCGCGGAATCCGGTGACGGTGACCTTGCCCAGGTAGAGGGGGCCAGCGGAGGAGGCGCCTGCGCCGTCTTCGGCGTTCCCGGAGTCGCCGAGTGCCTCGCGGATGAGGGCCTTCACCGGATCGGTGAGCTTCCGGTCACCGGCCAGCCGGGCCTCCACCAGCTCGGGCAGCGGCAGTGCGTGGTCGGGGGTCCGATCCGTGGCGTCGTCCATGAAGTGTCTCCCGTGGTTCCCGTACTGACGTGGAAGGGGCGAGCACCGGCAGGCGCCGGGGCGGCGGCTGGGCCGCCGGGGGCCTGTCGATGGACGGAACCGTAGGAGCGGGCGGATCTCTTGCAGGATCTCCTGCCTGATAACCCTGGTTAGCAAGGCAGTTGATGAAGATGCATGGGCATTCGGAGGGTGCCAAAGGCTGTCCGGACACATCCAGTCGGTGAGGGGCCACCTTGCCCTCGCTTGACCGAGCCGCCTGTCCGATTCGGCGTCCAGCGCGGCCTGCTGCCTGACGTCGGGGTCGTAGCCGTTTCACTTCCGCAGAGCGGCGCGTGCCTGCTCGGCGCGAGCCGCGCGCTCGACGTCCTAGCCCTCCGCGCGGTGCAATCCGGAGGGGCGGTTCACTACCGGGGCCAGGACGGGAACGTGTACTCCGCCCAGACGGTCTTGCCCGGGCCGTCCAGGCGCGGGTGCCAGTCCCAGCGGGTCGCGAGCCGCGATACGAGGAGCAGGCCGCGGCCGGCCTCAGCGGTGCCGTCGGGCTCCTCCGGGGCGGTGGGGCGGCGAGGGTGGCGTTCAGTGCGGGTGTCGGTGACCTCCACGCGTACGGTGCGGCCGTCGGGGGTCGCGTGGAGGCGAAGGTGGAAGTCCCGGCCGGGGACGTGGCCGTGTTGTACGGCGTTCGCGGTGAGTTCCGCGACGATCAGCACGATCGCGTCGTGTGGGTCGGTGCCGTACGGGACGCCCCACACGTCCAGACGGACGGCTACGAGGCGACGGGCGAGGCGGGCTCCGCGGGGCGTGGAGGTGAAGCGCATCTCGAAGGTGCGGGACGGGGGCGGGACCATCTTCAAGGGGGACCAGGGGGTGGCGGGTTGACCGGTTTCGGTGGTGTCGGTGAGATTGATGGGTTTCGTCGTCACGCCCCTCACGGTCCCGTCGGTCGCGTAGCGTGACCAGTAGTGACGCAGCGACAGGGGGCGGCTGTACCCGCGCTGTCGGCGCGAGTAGGAGCTGCGCGCCGTGACGGCGTCCCTTGCGGGGGCGTTGAGCGAGAGAAGGCGGTGGTGGACATGGCGGAGCGCACGGGTGCGGAAGCCGGGGCCGAGGCGGTTCCCGGGGAGCGTGAGAACGGCAACGGCGGCGGCGCGGGAGCGGTAGTCGTGAGTCTCGGAGACGGCTGGGAGAACGACGACGGGGCCGGGCGGCGACCGGAGGACGAGGCGGGGCGGGGTGTCGTCGTCGCGTTCGGACAGACCATGAAGACGCTGCGGGTGCGGGAGGGCCTGGAGCGCGAGGAGTTCGGGCGGCGGCTCGGGTACTCGGCGTCCACGATCGCATCGTTCGAGCAGGGGCGGAGGATTCCGACGCCCCGGACGATCGAGCGGGCGGATGAGGTACTGAGGGCCGGTGGGTTGCTGTGCCTGTGGAAGGAGCAGGTGGAGCGGGCTCAGTATCCGGTGTTCTTCCAGGGGATGGCGGCCTTGGAGAAGGAGTGCTTTGAGCTGCTCATGTACGACACACATGTCGTCAACGGGCTGCTCCAGACCGAGGATTACATGAGGGCGCTGCTCGCGATGCGGCGACCGCCCCTTGGCCCGGAAACGGTCGAACAGCGGGTGACCGCTCGGCTGGCCCGGCAGGACATCTTCGACCGCAGGTCGGCCCCGCTGTTGAGCTTCGTAGTGAATGAGGCGGTGTTGCGACATCGCTACGGCGGCACGGATGTGCTGCGAGGTCAGCTGGAGCTCATTCTCCTCGCCGGTCAGAAGCAGAACGTCGAGATCCAGGTCGTACCGACCGAGTGCGAGGAGAACGCAGGCGTGAATGGACCGTTCACGGTTGTCACCAGGAAGGACGGCAAGAAGTTCGTCTACGCAGAGACTCACTCGACCAGTTCTCTTGAGACCGACCCGGAACAGACGGCTCTCGCGGCTGCACGCTATGGGATTATCCGATCACAAGCTCTCAGTCCGCGAGAGTCAACGAAGTTCATCGAAGGGTTGCTGGGATCGCTATGAATAACGCTGAGTCCTCAACCGCCGCATCCGACCTCACCTGGTTCAAGAGCAGCTACAGCGGAACCGAGGGCGGTCAGTGTGTAGAGGTCGCAGCCGGTTCGGCTGCTGTGCACGTCCGTGACTCGAAGACCATCACCGGGCCCGTCGTTACGGTCCCACGTGAGGCCTGGGCAGGCTTCGTCGGACTGGCCTCGTCGGAGCGGCACGTCTGACACTCGTACGGTCATCAGAGCCCTGCCGACCTGATCTCTGGTCGGCAGGGCTCTGACGTTCAGTTCTCCGGAACCCCCTTCTCGGACCACTCGTTGGCGAAGTGCTCCATCTGGCGGAGGACCAGGTCGATGGCCTCCTTCTGCTGGTCCGGGGGGTAGTTGTTGCGGGCCAGGAGGCGCTTGATGGTGCTGCGCAGGCGGGCGCGGACGGACTCGCGGGCGATCCAGTCGGGCTTGAGCTGGCGGCGGACCTCGGCGACCAGTTCGCGGGCGATACCGGCCAGGACCTCGTCGCCCATGAGCGAGCGGGCCGTGCCGTGGTCGGCGACGGCGTCGTAGAAGGCGAGTTCACGCCAGTTCAGGGGCGGGTCGAACTTCTCACCCCGGTTGGCGTCGGCCATGACCTCCTTGGCCATCTCGACCAGTTTGGCGATGAGTTCGGCGCTGGTGTACTGCTGGCGCATGTAGCGCACCATCAGGTCCTGGAGGCGCTCGGAGAACGTGGTCTGCCGGACGATGTTGTGCCGGGTGACCTCGCGCATCTTCCGCTCGACGAGCCGCCGCAGCGCTTCGGCCGCCAGGTGCGGAGTGTCGCTGTTCTGGAGCTGGGCGACGAGTGCGTCGGTGAGGTGGGTGAGGTCGGCAGTCTCCAGCCCGGCCTCGGCGAACAGATCCGTCACTCCGCCCGTCTCCACCACCGATGACGTGAGCTGGGAGAGGTACAGCTCGACGTCGCGGGCGACGGGGAGCCCGCGTGCCTCGCGGTTCATGGCGTCCAGCTTCGCCACGTAGGCGCGGACCTCGACGAAGAACTGGATGTGCCGCTTCCAGGCCGGCCGGTCGGCGAACCGGTCCCCGACATGCTTCGAACTGCCCGCCAGAGCCCAGAAGCGCTCAAGGCGGTAGGCGTGCTCACGGAAACGGCGGCTCAGTGTCTGGCGTGGATCGTCGAGCTGCTCCGGGTTGTTGCCGGGCGTGCGGGGGTCGAGCAGGTACTCGGCGCTCCGCAGGGCCGCGTCGACGAACGCCTTGGGACCGGGCCGGTCGAGCAACGGCTCCCAGGCGAAGCCGCGCAGGATGCCGGTCAGGACGTCGTACTCGTTGCGCAGCTCGTCCAGTGCGCGCTCGACGTCCTGGCCGAGGGTGCGGTCGCGCTGGTCGGCCTCGGTGTACTCGGCGATGGCCCGCTGGAGGTTCTCTGTGAGCGGAGCGTAGCCGACGAGGAGGCCGTCCTCCTTGCCGCGGAAGCGGCGGTTGACGCGGGCCAGGGCCTGCATCAGGTTGGCGCCCTTGAGTGGCCGGTCCAGGTACATGGTGTGGATCGGCGGGGCGTCGAAGCCGGTCAGCAGCATGTTGTTGACGATGAGCAGCTCCAGCTCGTCGTCGGGGTCCTTGGCCCGGTTGATAACGGCCTTGCGGCGGCTGTCGGTCAGCGCGTGAGCGAGCAGCGCGTCCGAGTCCTTGCGGGAGTTCGACGAGAAGACGATCTTCATCATGCCCTTCTCGAACTCGTCGCTGTGCCACTCGGGGCGCAGCTCGCGCAGCGCGTCGTAGACGCGTACGCAGATCTCGCGGGTCGCACACACCACCATCGCCTTGCCGGGCGCCCCGCCCGACTCGGAGGCGCCTACGAACGGCTTCATCCGCTCCCGGCGGGCCTCCCAATGCTCCACCAGGTCGGCCGCGAGGTCGCGTATGCGGGCCGGCGCGCCGTACATGGCGTTCATCGTCGCCACGGCCTGTTCGACGCGGCGGCGCTCGGTGTCGTCGAGGCCGTCGGTGATGCGGTCGGCCTCCTCGTCGATGGTGGTCGGGTCGACGTCGCGGTCCAGGACGAGCTGGATCACGCGGCTCTCGTGGTAGACCTTCACAGTCGCGCCGTCGTCGGCGGCGCGCTTGAGGTCGTAGACGTCGATGTAGTCGCCGAACACCTCGCGGGTGTTGCGGTCGGCCTCCGAGATCGGCGTGCCGGTGAAGGCGAGCAGCGTGGCGTGCGGGAGCGCGTCGCGCAGGTGGCGGGCGAGGCCGTTGAGGTCGTCGTAGTGGCTGCGGTGGGCCTCGTCGACGATCACGACGATGTTCCGGCGGTCGGAGAGCATCGGATGGTCGGTGCCCGACTCCCGCTCCTCCTTGGTCTTGCCGAACTTCTGGAGCGTGGTGAAGAGGATCCCTCCCGTCCTCTTCGCCGCGAGCTCCTCTCGGAGTTCGGCGCGGGTGACGACCTGCTTGGGCGTCTCCGGGAGGATCTCGCTCTCCTGGAACGTCGAGTAGAGCTGATCGTCGAGGTCCGTGCGGTCTGTGACAACCACGACGGTGGGGTTCAGCAGGGCTGGCTCTCGCATCACCAGGGTGGTGGTGAGGACCATCTCCTCCGACTTGCCGGAGCCCTGGGTGTGCCAGACGACGCCAGCCTTGCCGTTGCTCGCCGAGGCCGTACGAACCTCCTCGGCGGCGCGGGTGACCGCGTGGTACTGGTGCGGCTTCGCGATCCGCTTCATCCGCTTGGACGGGACGAAGTTGATGAAGGACTGGATCAGTTCGAGGAAGCGGGACTGGGTGAACAGGCCGTGGAGCGCCAGGTTCTGCCCCGACTCCGAGAAACCGTCGGCGGTCAGGAGGTCAACGCGGGCGCCGAACTCATCCGTGTTCCACGGGGCGAAGTGCTCGTACGGGGTGAACGGGGTGCCGTACTTCGCGGTGATGCCGTCGGAAAGCAGGACGACCGCGTTGTAGCGGAAAGCGGTCGGGAATTCCTGCACGTACCGGGCCACCTGGGCGTGGGCCGTCTGGAGCGTCGCGTCCTCGTCGCCAGCGCGCTTCAGCTCGATGGCGGCGAGGGGCAGGCCGTTGACGTACAGGATGACGTCGAAGCGGCGGTTTTTGTCGCCGTCAATCACCGTGACCTGGTTGAGGGCGCGGTAGGTATTCGCGTCCGGGTCGGCCAGGTCGAGGAGGCGGATGGTGGGGTTGTACTCGGCGCCGTGGGAGTCGGTGTAGGTGACGGACCGGATGCCGGTGGTGAGGTGACGGTGAGCGGCCCGGTTCTCCTCGTAGGTGTCCTGGGAACCGGGGGTGGCAGCGGTCGCCACAGCCTCGCGAACGGCGTCCGGGGGCAGCTCCGGGTTCAACCGCTCGATCGCCTCCCGGAGGTCCGGGTAGAGGATCAGGTCGTCCCAGGACTTCCGGTGGTCGGAACCGGGTGCGAACGCGTTACCGGAGGCCGGCTGCCAGGCCAACTCGGCCAGCTCGTCGAGGGCGAGGATCTCCCAATCGGCCTCAGTGGGACGGCGGTGGGTTCTGTCGTCGGACTCGTTTCCGTCATGGGGCGTCGTCATGTGGCGTCCTCGACAATCTTCTCGGCGTCCTTGACGCGAAGGCGGCCGGACATGAGCTGGGGGAGGAGGGTGTCACGGAGGGTGGCAAGGGTGCGGTTCTCCGCCTGCAGCGACTTGATGTGACCGAAGGCGGCCGAGGCCTCCCGCCCGAAGCCGACCAAAGCATTCGAATCAGGCCGATTCACCTGGTAGTTCGCAGCATCACCCGCGCCGACCCGTTGCCGTCCGGACGTGCCGACCATGTTGCGAATAGCGTGCTCGCGGAACCTGCCGTCCCGGGCCAAGAAATAACTCAGTTCGCTGGGCACTCCGGGCAGCGAGCGCATCACGATAAACTCGGTCGACCCTAGGCCAACTTCGCCATTCCCCATAAAATCGACATAGCCAGTCTTGCCATTCTCCAGACAGGGGGTAATGCGCGCAAGAAGAGTGTCACCGTTCATGAACCTGGGGCCAGACTTGGGCGCCCTTCGTGTCCATGCAGGAATACTAAAACGATCAGTCTGCAATGCCGCCATCTCTACGTAGATGGGATCATCCGCAGACGGCTTCGCAACCTTCGGGTTGAAGGTCACAAAGCGTGTGACAGACACAGCCCTTTCAGGGTTCGGCTCATCAGCCAGCCCCAACTCCGCGTAACGGCACTGCAGCAGCCGCTCGTACGTGATCGCGATACGTTCGTTGACAGCGATCTTGTCATCAAGTGCCCCGAGCAAGGAAGCAATGACCCGCTGCTCCGGCAAACTCGGAAGAGAGATGACGTATTCGCAGATACGTGTGGGACTGGTGTGCTTGACAGTTGAACCCGTCGCGCCGTTCACAACATGCCGACGGTAATCACCCACTCGAAGGGCGTAGTGAAGAAATCCTTTATCCAGCTGCCTTGCGTTCAGAATTTCAATCTTCCCGATTCGCTGGTTATGCAGGTAGGTCAGCCTCTCCGGAATCAACGCAGGATACCCGAGCGTGTCGGCAGCCTTGCTCAGGTCCGTCATAGTGACCACAAGATCACCCGGCGCGAGCACGAATTCCTCAAGGATCGGCCCCGAGTAGCTCTTGATCTTAGCCTTCCTGAACCCGCCGCCGATGGAGAAATTCCCTGGCGTCACAAGGATGGGACCAGACTCATCCTCTCCGAAATACTCCCCCTTGAATGCAAAACCGTGCTTGATGGCGATGAGTTCACCCAGCTTGCGAGAAGTCCACTCAGCCATCGGCCCTCCCCAACTGCTCACGTACCGTCTTCTCCAACTCCGCCGACTTGCCGAACAGCTCGTAAAGCTCCTCGGTCAACTTCCTGATCCGCTCGGCAACAGCCTCCGCATCCTCTTCCTCCGCTTCCACGGCCCCCACATACCGCCCCGGCGTCAGCACGTACCCGTGCTCCCGGATCGTCTCCAGGGCAGCCGAGTAACAGAAGCCCGGTTCGTCCTCGTACGTCAGCCCTGCCTCGCGGGCCGACGCCGTACCGCGCCACGCGTGGTAAGTGCCCGCAATCTTCCTGAGGTCGGCCTGCGGCAGGATGCGCTCCGTGCGGTCGACCATCTCCCCCATCCCCCTGGCGTCAATGAACAGGGTTTCGCCTCGCCGATCGTCCAACCGACGTGCGCCCTGAGGCGACTTGTCCTTGGACAAAAACCAAAGGCACGCCGGGATTTGCGTCGTGCGGAAGAGTTGCGGGGGCAGCGCAACCATGCACGCCACTAGGTCCGCTTCTACCAGCGCCTGCCTGATCTCGCCCTCACCACTGAACTGGGAGCTCATCGACCCGTTCGCCAGAACGATGCCCGCCGTGCCCTTCTCCCCCAGCTTGGAGATCATGTGCTGGAGCCAGGCGTAGTTGGCGTTGTTCTTCGGCGGGACCCCGTACTTCCAGCGTGGGTCGGTCTCGTCCCGAGCCCAGTCCTTGATGTTGAAGGGCGGGTTGGCCATTACGAAGTCGGCCTTGAGGTCCGAGTGCTTGTCGTCGGCGAAGGTGTCGCCCCACCGGCCAGCCAGGTTGCCGTCGATGCCGTGGATGGCGAGGTTCATCTTGGCCAAGCGCCAGGTGCGCTCGTTCAACTCCTGGCCGTAGACAGAGATGTCAGCCTTGTGACCGCGTCCCCGGTGTGCCTCGATGAACTTGGCTGCCTGCACGAACATGCCGCCCGAGCCGCACGCCGGGTCGTAGACCCGCCCCTCGTACGGCTCCAGGATCTCCACGATCAGCTGGACCACGGACCGAGGCGTGTAGAACTCGCCGCCCCGCTTGCCCTCCGCCCGCGCGAAGTTGCCGAGGAAGTACTCGTACACCTCACCCAGCAGATCCTGCGCCGGCTTGTCCCCGTTGCCGCCGAAGCGCGCGTCGCTGATGAGGTCGACGAGTTCAGCGAGGCGCTTCTGGTCGACGCGGTCCTGGTTGAAGATCTTGGGGAGGACACCGGTCAGGGAGGCGTTCTCCCGCATGATGGCGTCCATCGCGTCGTCCAGGAGCTTGCCGACGCCCTGGGCCTTGGCGTGCGTGGCGATCCAGGACCAGCGGGCGGTCTCCGGGACCCAGAAGACGTGCGCGCCGGTGTACTCGTCGCGGTCCTCCAGGAAGTCGTCGAGGCGGTCCTCGGCGATGCCCTCCTCCATGAGTTCCTTGGCGAGCTCGGTGCGGCGCTCGTCGAAGGCGTCGGAGACGTACTTCAGGAAGATCAGGCCGAGGACGAACTCCTTGTACTGGGCGGCATCGATGGAGCCGCGCAGCTTGTCGGCCGCCTTCCAGAGGATGTCCTGGATCTCCTTGGCGGTGGAGGCGCTGAACAACTCCGCCTGATCGGCGGGCTTGCCTTTACTTGCAGCCATCGGGTGGGCCGTCTCCTTCAGGGGGCGTCGGTGTGCGGAAGTGGCTGGATGGTGAGCGTGCCGTCGGTCATGCCGGCCGCCATCACGCGGGTCAGGTCGTCGAGCGCGGCGGTCTGCTCGCGCAGCAGCGCCACCCGGCTCTCGATCTCGGCGAGAACGGCCTCGTACAGATCGGCCTCGGCGCTGCTCAGGTCGGGGACGATCAGGTCCTCGATACGACGGGACGCGCGCACCGCACCGCTCGTGCGAGCGTGCTCCCCCGCCGCCGCCCGCAGCAGCGCCGCCAGCACCCGGGGTCGTACCGGCGGATCGGCGTCGGGGTGTACCCGCAGGATGCGGGCCGGGGCCGCGACCAGCGAAACCCCCTCCGTGTCGACGTACACGCCGAACTGCGGGTGTGCGGTGACGACAAGGTCCCCGGGTTCGGTGAACTGGGCGTGCTCGTAGGCCGTGAGGAGGATGCCCCGGTCGATGCGGCGGCCGCCGATGCGGGCGGTGCCGAGGATCTCTTCCGGGGTGAGGACCGTGTAGTGGCCCTCAGGCGTGAGGTGTTCCGGCGCGAAGCGGTGCCCGGGGCGGCGGCGCAGGCGGCGGGCACGAAGGAGGCGGCCGACGGACGTGCGGCGCACCGGCTGTGTCTCGGGGCGCAGCTCCGCCTGGGCGTGCAGCCGGAGTTCACCGTCCCGCGCGCGCTCCTGAAGTTCTCCCAGCCGACGCTTCAAGTCCGCGATGACCGCCGGGCGTTCCACGACTGTCCGCGTGTGGCGGGACGCCCGCGTCCGGTGCTGTGGGGTGAACGCAGCACCGGGGCGGCCGTCGAGGTCGGTGCCGTGGACGATGGCGGCGTGGCGCGGTTCGTGTCGCGGGTCGGGGGTCCAGCCCGAGGTGCGCCAGATGGCGACGTCCTCGGCGAGCGCGTCGAGGACGGGCTCGGTGAGCGGCCGGGCGGAGTAGTCGGCGAGGAGGACGAGGCCGGTGCGCTGCTCCTCGGGGACGCGCGCCAGGACCCAGACCGCCGTGCGGTAGCCGGGGCGGTAGGCGTAGGCGCCGTCGGGGAGGCTGATCGCCGCCTTGAGTAAACCGGGCTCCAGGAAGGAGCGGCGCAGGCGGTCGGCGTCGCCGTGCCGGGCGAGAGGGCCGGTGAGGACGTCGGCGGGGCCGAGGACGACGGCCATGGCGCCGGTGTCGAGGTAGTCGGTGAGGGCGGCGACCTGCTCCAGGACCGCCTTCGCGTCGCGGGTCTCGGCGGCCTCGTAGGGCAGGGCGCAGACGAGGAGGTTCGGGTAGCCCCACTCGTCGGCGGACAGTTCCTCGCCCTCGACGACGTCGAGCCGGAACTCGTACACCCCGCGCACCAGCATCCGACGGCGGATCATGCGCACCCGGGCCGGGTCGGCGTCGGCGGCGAGGTAGAGGTGGCCGGAGTCCTCGGCGGCCTGGTCGTGGAGGGCGGCCGGGAGGTCGCCGGAGAGGGCGTGCGGGACGGCGACCACGGCCCCCTCGCCGAGGGTGTCGATGCCGGAGAGCGCGGCGAGGGCGCGGACCACGGCCGACGTCGGCCCGTCGGCGGCCGGGTCGTGGGAGCCGAGGCGGGGGCGGGCCTGGAGGATCCAGTCGAAGGCCTCGGCGGGGTTGTAGGCGGCGTCGATCAGTTCGTCGGCGAGGTGGGCGAGGGCCGGGCCGGTGCGGTCCGGGTCGGGCAGGGCCCGCAGGTCGGAGAGGAGGAAGCGGTCGTCGGGGTCGAGGTCGGCGGCCCGTTCCAGGAGGGTGTGCCAGGGGCGGCCGTCGGCGACGGGGGCGTCGAGCTGCTGGTGCAGGCAGACCAGGGAGGTCAGCGCGCCGAGCAGGACGGAGGCCGGCAGGGCCGGGGTGCGCCAGGCGGCCAGGGTGTGCAGGGCGAGTTCGGCGCGGAGCCGGCGGGGCTCGCTGTTGCCGCGGCCGGTGGAGGCGAGCCAGTCGACGACCGCGCGGGCGTCGAACAAGGGACGTCCGTCCTCGTGGGCGACGGGAGCCGGGAAGTCGGGGTGGCGGCGGGCCCACGTGGTGGGGACCGGGCGCTTCACCTGGGCGAGGGCGGCGATCTCGGCGTACGTCATCCGCCAGGCCGGTGTTTCGGGCAGGATGGCGGAGGGCGTCCGCGCGGTCGTGTGCGTCGTCATCGGACGTGTCCCTCCTCTCCCCTGGGTCGTCGGCGGCAGGCTTCCCGCCTTCGCGTCTCGCGGTCCGCCCCACTTCCGTGGGGCAGGCGTCAGCAATCTACAGCGAGGACGAACGCCAGAGAGAAACCTGTTTGATAATACGGGTTATCAGTGATCTCCTCACCGCTTTCCCGGAACGGCGGGCACCTTGTAACAACCAAGCGCCACGACGCCGAACCGGAGGACCACCGCGATGAGCCACCCGCCCTCGATACCGCCCAGCACCCCTCAGCCCTTCGGCTCCGGGAACGCGCCGAGCTGGGGCGGGGTACCGCCGATGCCGGCCCCGACGGCGGGTGCCGGACTGCCTCCGGCGGGCATGCCGACGCCGCCGAAGCCGTCGCGCCGCAAGGCATGGCTCACTCACGGCGCGACCGCGTTCGTCGCCCTCATAGTCGGCGTCGGCATCGGTGGCGACGGAGACTCCGGCGGTACGGACAACTCCGCCGCCCCGGCCGCCACCGTCACCGAGACCGCGCCCGCCGAGGCCGGCGAACCGGAGCCGGCCGCCACGGTCACCGAGAAGGCCACCGTCACCCCCAAGCCGGCCAAGAAGCCCGGACCGCCCACCACGGTCGAGGGCGACGGCCAGTACCTCGTCGGCGAGGACATGCGGGCCGGCACCTACAAGACCGCCGGGCCCGAGAAGAACAGCATCATCGAGAACTGCTACTGGGCGCGCACCAAGGACGCCTCCGGGGAGTTCGGCGCGATCATCGCCAACGACAACCTCCAGGGGCAGGGCCGCGTGACGGTCAACAAGGGCGAGTACTTCGAGACCAACGGCTGCCAGGAGTGGACCAAGGTCGGCTGACCGGCAGCCACATACGCCGCCGCGCTCGTGGGGGGGACGCGGCGGACCCGGAGCGGGCGGTCCCGGGACCGGACCGCCCGCTCCTTGCTTCCCCCTCCGCCGCCCGCCCGAAAGGAAGTCCCGCGATGTCCGTCCCGGAGCAGCAGCCGCACACCCCTCCCTCGAACGCGGCTCCCGAGGCGCCCGGGGTGACGGCCGAGGAGCCGGGACCCGCTTCCGGCTCCGCCTCCCGCTGGTCGCGGCTGTCGCGCGGCACGGTCCTCGCGATCGGTGCCGGGCTCGGCGCCGCCGTGGTGGGAGCGTGCTGGGCAGGGACGTCCCTGGCCGGTAACGGCAGGACCGACACGCCCTCAGCCGGTGCGTCCGCTTCGCCCTCCGTGAGCGCCGAGCTGACCGAGGACGTGGAGGGGCCGTTCAGCACCGACGGGGCCCTCACCGTCGCCGGGATCGGCGCGGGTCTGGACCCCGAGGAGCTGTGCTTCGGGACGGGCGGCTACTCCGACATCGACTTCGGCACCCAGGTCAACGTCACCGACGCCGCCGGAACCCTCGTCGCCATGGGGAGCCTGGGCCTCGGCCGGAAGACGGAGCTGGGCTGCGAGTTCCCGTTCACGGTCGACGACATCGCGCCGGGCTCGAAGTTCTACACGGTCGAGGTCTCCCACCGCGGCGGACTCACCCAGACCGAGGACGAACTGCGCGCGGGAGGACTCGCGTTCACCCTCGGTGACTGAAAGTCAACGGTTCGGGATCGGGATTGCGCATTCCACCCCTTTCCCGGAACTCGCCACTGAAAGATGTACTTCACCCACGTGTCGGCTGGGAGGGCACCGTGAACCCAGCGATGACAGTCGAAACGGAGAACCTCAATGAGCAGTTACACCGCCTCGCTCGCCGACGGTGCGTCCCCGATGGACGACGCACCCGCGATGAGCGCGTATGAGCGGGAGGTGTGGGACACGCTCAATGAGCACTGGCAGCGTCGCGACAACCGCCGCGGTCTGCCGAACTGGGCGAGCACCGCGCTCAGTCGCACCGGTGAGGTCGGGGGAAGCGCCGTGAGACGGGTCAAGGACGCCGTGCCGGAGGCGGTCACGGAACCGATCCGTCGCGCGGGCGACGCGGTCGCCGACACGGCTATGCGACCGGCGCTCGCAGGCGCGGCAGCGTTGCTCGAGCTGGTCAACGAATCGGCCCTGGAGCTCAACGACCCGAAGAACGTCGAGAAGCTCGCTCGCAAGCGAGGCCTCGAACTCGACAGTTTCACCGAACTGCGGCAGCAGGAACTCAAGTTCTGCGACCGGCTGCTGACCCGTAACACCCTCAAGTGGCGGGCCACCGGCGCGGCCGAAGGCGGCGCCATGGGCCTGCTGGCCATGGTCCCTATCGCCGGTATACCCGCCGCGCTGACAGCGGACATCCTCGTCATCCAGGTCCTGAGCACGTCGATCGCAGCACGCATCGCCTACTCCTACGGCTACGACGCCAAGGACCCCGACGAGCAGGACTTCATCCAACGCCTGGTGCAGCGGTCCTTCATGGCGCAGGCGGCCAAAGCCAAGCCGTTGCGTGACACCGCACGGGCGGCGAGCGCGGTCAAGGGACGCGTGAACTGGTCACAGAAGCTCCGCCAGGACCACCGCCTCCTGGCCGCCCTGGAGAAGTTGATGCAGCAGCTCGGCCCGGCCGGCGCCAGGGTGCCAGTCAAGAACGTCGCCAAGGTCGTGCCATTCGTGGGTGTCCTCATCGGTGCCGGGATGAACTCGGCGGTCCTCGGCAGGGTGGCCGCCGACGCCCAGCGGTACTGCCAGACCCGCTTCCTGTGCGAGAAGTACGGGCTGCCGCTGCCTGCCGCACTGGCGGCCGGCTGGGACGACGATCCCCACGCCGACGCCACGTAAGTGATGGCCGCCGGGTCCACGACGCAGACTCCATGGATCCCCACTTGCGGGCGAGCACCCTCACCCCGTCAGGTCGTGCTTCGCCGTCCCTGTAAAGGGTCTGCCGGGAGATTCCGAGCCGAGGCCAAGCGAGAAGCAGTTCACACAGATGGAAACGGAGCCGGCTTCCCTCCCGACAGCGGCGTCAGCCGGAAGCACTGCGGGCGGTGGCAGAGACGGCCCGGGGGTGTCACGGTGAAGAGGCACACGAGCGGCGTGAACCGCGCACGGTCCTCCCCCAGCCACCCGACAACGTACGGAGCAACGCATGATCGTCACCATTGCCGGTGCCGGGAACATGGCCCGGGGCATCGGTACCCGGACGCTGGCCGGCGGACACTCCCTCCGCCTGTACGACCGTACCCGGGCCAAGGCGGACGGCCTGGCCACGTCACTGGGCCAGGAGGCTTCCGGGGCGGACGTCGCGTCGGCGGACGAAGGCGCGGTGGCCGATTCCGACATCGTGGTGCTCGCCCTGCCCTACCCGGCCGGACGCGACGTGGCCGCCGCGTGGGCCGGCGCTCTGGCGGGAAAGGTCGTCGTCGACATCTCCAACCCGGTGGACTTCTCCACCTTCGACTCACTCGTCGTGGAACCCGGCACCTCGGCCGCCGAGCAGATCGCCGCCGCCGCGCCGGAGGCCCGGGTGGTCAAGGCCTTCAACACCACCTTCGCCGGGCCGCTCGTCACCGGTGAGGTGGCCGGCCGGCCGCTGGACGTGTTCGTCGCCGGGGATGACGACGCCGCGAAGCAGGCCGTCTCGGAGCTCGTCTCCTCGGCGGGGATGCGTCCCCTGGACGTGGGGCCGTTGCGCCGGGCACGCGAGCTGGAGGGCTTCCAGTTCCTGCACATGGCGTCACAGGAACGGCTCGGCCTGAACTGGTCGAGCGGCATCGCGATCCTGCCGTGACGAGCTGAACGAGGTCAGGCCGGAGTGACCTGCCCGTCCGCGGAACGGTGGTCCGCCACGCGAAATCCGTCTCGCGGAAGGCCGGGGGTGCCGGTCAGGTGATCGGCAGGAAGTCCGGGGCCAGAGCGGCCGCACGGGCGGTCGACGCCGTCATGCGGCGGCGGTGGTGACGGCGACACAGGACCTCGTAGCCGACCTCGTCCGGGGACCCGGTGACATCGCCGACGACCACTTGCGCGCCCTCCACCACCATCACCCCGCCGACCGTCCGGGCGTTGTGGGTGGCACGGGCGCCGCACCAGCACAGGGCCTCGACCTGGAGCACCTCCACCCGGTCGGCGAGCTCCACCAGCCGCTGGGAGCCGGGGAACAGCTTGGAACGGAAGTCGGTGGTGATGCCGAAGGCGTAGACGTCGAGGTCCAGGTCGTCCACCACGCGGGCGAGCTGGTCGATCTGCTCCGGCACCAGGAACTGCGCCTCGTCCGCGATCACGTAGTCCGCGCGCCGGCCCTGCGAGAGATGGTCGACGAGATGCGCGTACAGGTCCGCGTGCTCCCCCACCTCCACCGCGTCCGTGACCAGGCCGAGGCGGGAGGACAGCTTGCCCTCGCCCGCCCGGTCGTTGCGGGTGAAGATCATGCCCACCAGGCCACGCGCCGAACGGTTGTGCTCGATCTGGAGAGCCAGCGTCGACTTCCCGCAGTCCATCGTTCCGGAGAAGAACACCAGCTCGGGCATGGGAGGTCGGGCACCTTTCGGCGGGTATGGCGGGTATGGGCGGTGAGGACGGACCGGGTCGGGGGTGGGCCGGGTCCGCGGGCGACGTGTGACGAGTGTCAGGAGCGTACTTCGAGGAGGGGGACCAGTTGTTCGGCAGGGGTCAGCGAACCGTGGTTGCCGACCATCGCCGATTCCTTGGGCTCCCGCTCGGAGGCGATGAGCAGCACGTCGTCGCGGGCGGCGGCGACCACGTCGCCGATCCGGTGGTACACGCGGTCCTCGATCCGGGGGCCGAACCAGCCCGCGTCGATCGCCTCGTCCCGCGAGGCCACCCAGAACTGCTCGCCGAGCACCTCGCGCCAGCAGGTCAGGACGTCCGCCGCGGCGCCCGGTACGGCGTAGACGTGGCGGGCGCGGCCCTCGCCGCCGAGCAGGGCGACTCCGGCGCTCAGCTCCCAGTCGTGGTCGAAGTCGATGCGGTGCTCGTCGTCGAAGGGCACGTCGATCATTCCGTGGTCGGCGGTGACGTAGAGCGCGCTGCGCGGCGGGAGTTGCTCGGCCAGCCGCTGGACCAGACGGTCGACGTACATGAGCTGGCCGCGCCAGGTGTCGGAGTCGACGCCGAAGCGGTGGCCCGCGCCGTCGACCTCGGCGTAGTACGTGTAGACGAGGGAGCGGTCGGCGGCGGCCAGTTGGGCGGCCGCGAGGTCCATGCGCTCCTCGCCGGACAGCCTCCCGTGGAAGGCGCCGCCGCTGAGCGCGACCTTGGTCAGCGGGGTGTTCGCGAAGGCGGGTGAGGACACCTGTGCGGCGTGCACCCCCGCCCGGTGGGCCAGTTGGAAGACGGTGGGGTGGGGCTGCCAGGTGTCGGGCCGGGTCCAGGGCTGCCAGCGCAGCTGGTTCATCAGTTCGCCGGTGTCCGGGTTGCGCACGGTGTAGCCGGGCAGGCCGTGCGCGCCGGGCGGCAGGCCGGTGCCGACGGAGGCCAGGGAGGTGGCGGTGGTGGCCGGGTAGCCCGTGGTGATCGGCCGTCCGGTGCCGCCGCGCGAGGCGGCCGTCAGGGACGCCATGAACGGGGCTTCCTCCGGGTGTGCCTTCAGCTGCTCCCAGCCGAGGCCGTCGATCAGGAACACGCAGTTGCGGTCGGCGGGGGTGAGCTCCGGGATCGTGCCGGTGGTGCCGGGGACGCCCATGCCGGCGGCGAGGGTGGGCAGCAGGTCGGCCAGCGAGCCGGTGCCGTACTCGGGCAGGGGTGCGGAGTCCGGAGCGAGGTGCTCCGGGTGGACGTCCCCCCAACCGCGGGTGTGCGGGGACGGCGGGGTGTGCGGAGTCGGGGAGGTGTGCGGGGACGGCGCGGGGGGCGGGGTGTGCGGCATCAGCGTGCGGAGTCCGCGGTCGCCTCGGAAAGGGCCTGCGCGAAGGCGAGCGCCTGACGCACCGTCTCCGGGCCGTCCCCGGCCTCGCTGACCCGCAGGCTGAGGTCGTCGGCCGTCGAACTGCCCGTGTAGCCGTGGTCGGCCTCGCAGTTGGGGTCGCCGCAGGCGGCGGGCTCCAGGTCGAGGCGGGCGACCGCGCCCCAGCCGATGGTGAGCACGATCTCGCGGGGCAGTGTGCCCGGCTTGTACGACTCCGGGTTGGCGACGACGCGGCTGACCACGATCGACGAGATCCGGCCGAGCTTGACCGACTCCGTGGACGTGGTGGCGTACGGGGTCGGGGACGTGGTGTCGGCGGCCTGCTCGTCGGTGTGACTGACGATGAAGCGGTTGCCGGTGAGGACGAGCACGGTCACATGGCGCCGTACCTCGTTCTGGTCGAATGTCGTCTCCTGGTGGACCAGGTACGACCGGACGGGCTCGCCGCCCACGGCGGCCTCCACCGCCTCGGCCACGAGGGCCGGGTAGTAGCCGCTGCGCTCGATCGCCGCCCGCAGCCCCTGGGTCGTCGTACTGGTCTTGGCCATGACGCCCATCCTACGGGGGACCGCTGACTGCGAGGCACCGGTCAGCGCACTCCCCCGCGCGGGCCGGGCCGATCCGGGCCGGGAACGGCCCGGACCGTTCGGTCGAGGAGGCTTCACTGGTCCGCGTCCTCGTACGGCGGCTGCTCGTCCACCGGAGTGCCGTCCCGCGCGAGACGGTCGGCGAGTTCGTCCCGGAACAGCGCGCCGCGGTCGAGGGCCTGGACGCGGTAGGCGGTGCGGCCGACGATCTGGCTGGTGATCGGCGCGGTGAGCAGCTGGAACAGAACGACGAGCAGCAGCACCGGCGCGTAGCGCAGGGGCAGCTGCACGGCGGTTCCCACCAGGATGAACATCAGGCCGAGGGTCTGGGCCTTGGCGGCCGCGTGCAGGCGGCTGATGATGTCCGGGAAGCGGAGCAGACCCAGGGCGCCGAGCAGGCAGAAGACCGCGCCGGTCGGAAGCAGGACGGTGGTGATCACGTCGGACACCGCGGTCACCGCAGGCCTTCCCGCTTCTCGATCAGGTGGGCGGCCGTCACCGATCCGGTGAAGGCCAGCAGCGCGAGGACGACGAGCACGGGCAGGGGCGTGGTGTCCTCGCGCAGGACCATGCCCACGGCGGTCCCGGCGATGATCATCGTCAGGAGGACGTCCAGCGCCACGATGCGGTTGAGCGCGTCCGGACCGCGCACGAGGCGCAGCAGGGTGAGCAGGCCGGCCGCCGACAGCACGGCCAGGGTGGCGGTGTACAGGGCGGTCATGGGGTTCTGCCTCCTTCATCCGGGTGATTCGGGTGGTCCCGGGAGTCCGGGTGATCGAAAGACTCGGGGTCGGTGGAGGACTCGGAGCCGGTGGAGTACCCGGGGCCGGCGGAATACCCGAGATCGCCGACGGACCCGGAGGCGTCGTCTCCGCTCGCTCCGGTGCGTCGGCCGCGGCCGACCGCCCGCGCCACTCTGCGCTCCACGGTCTGCACCGCCTTTCTGCGGCGGGTGATGTCGGTTTCGGCGCGGACCGGGAGCGTGTGGACGTACAGCCGCTGCCGGCGCCGGTCGATCTCCACCACCAGCGTGCCGGGGGCGATCGTCGTGAGTTCGGCCACGGCTGTGATCAGGAGGTCGCTGTCGACGTACAGCGGGACCTCGACGATCGCCGCGGACGTCTTCCCTCCGTACCTCAGGACCTGCCAGGCGACGGTGACCCCGGACCCCACGAGATCCGTCAGCAGGTCGATCAGCAGGCGTCCGATCGCCAGTGGCCGGGGCACGGCCCCGGGGAGGATCGGCGGCAGGGAGAAGGACCTGACGACGGCCACGGCGACGAGCAGGCCTCCGACGAGGACCACCGGGCCGACGGACCCCCACAGCAGGATCCACAGCAGCCACAGCCATCCGACCATGGGCCAGTGGTGCCGGACTCGGCGGGCGTTCTCCCGGCGGGTCAACGGTCCTCCTCGGTCAGGACGGCGGAACGGTACTCCCGTGGGTCGAGCAGTTCGTGTGCGGCTCGTTCGCCGACGCGGGCCAACGGGCCCGCGCAGACGGCGACCGCGACGCTGGTCATCACCATGACGACGGTGGCGGCGTTCATCAGCCCGGCTCCGTACCGGTCGGCGCGGCGCTCCGGGCGGCGGGCGGTGTCGGGGGCCGGCTTCCACGGCGGTGGCGCGTCACGGCGGTCCGGGTGCGGCTCCTGCCGCATGAAGGCCCTGGTCCACACCCGGGTCATGGCGTAGAGCGTCAGCAGGCTGGTGAGCAGGGCGGCCGCGACAAGGGCGTACGCGGCGGTGCCGCCCTGCCACGCGCCGGCCCGCAGCAGGGTCAGCTTGGCCACGAACCCGGAGAACGGCGGGATCCCAGCCAGGCTCAGAGCGGGGACCGCGAACAGCACGGCCACCAGCGGCCGTGGGGGCGGACTCTGTGCCATGCGGTCCAGGCCCGTTGTTCCCGTGTGGCGCACGGTGAGGGCGGCGGCCAGGAAGAGCGCCGCCTGGACGACGATGTGGTGGACGATGTAGAGGACCGTGCCGGTGAGGCCGATCGTGTCGAACAGCGCGAGCCCGAACAGCATGAAGCCGATGTGGCTGACGAGGGTGAAGGACAGCAGCCGGTTGATGTCGTCCTGGGCGAGTGCGCCGAGAATGCCCACGATCATGGTGGCGATCGCCACGCAGGCCAGCAGGGTCCACACGCTGGAGCGCGGAAAGAGCAGGGTCTGGGTGCGCAGCAGGGCGTAGACGGCGACCTTGGTCAGCAGTGCGGCGAACACGGCGGTGATCGGCGCCGGAGCTGTGGGGTAGCTGTCGGGCAGCCAGAAGTGCAGGGGGACGATCGCCGCCTTGATGCCCAGGACTGCCAGGAGCAGCAGGGCGAGCGCGCCGCGCAGGCCGTCGGAGAGTTCGGCGAGCCGCGGCCCGAGCTGGGCCAGGGTGACCGTGCCGGTGGCCGCGTACACCAGGCCGACGAGTGTGAGGAACAGCAGGGAGGACGTCAGGCTGATGATCGTGTACGTCATGCCGGCCCGGGTGCGGTTTCCGTCGGCGTCCAGGGTGATCAGGACGTAGGAGGCGGCGAGCAGGATTTCGAAGGCGACGAAGAGGTTGAACAGGTCGCCGGTGAGGAAGGCCAGGCTGACCCCGGTGACGAGCAGCAGGTAGGCGGGGTGGAAGACCTCCGCCGAGCTCCGGCGCTTCTCCGCGGTGCCCTGGCCGATGGCGAAGAGCAGCACGGCCAGGGTCACCAGTACGGACACGGTGAGCAGGAGTGCCGACAGCCGGTCGGCGACGAGCGTGATGCCCAGTGGCGCCGGCCAGCCTCCGATGTGCACGGACTGCGGGCCGCGGGTGTCGGTGAGGACGAACAGGGCCGCCGCGTCCGCCAGCACGCCCGCCAGCACGAGGGCGCTCAGCCCTCGGATCACCCGGCCGGGCAGTCCGAGCAGGGTCACCCCGGCGCACAGGACCGGCAGGACCACGGGCAGGGCGAGCAGCAGTGCGGTCATCGGTGTCCCCCCGGAGCGGTGCCGTCGTCCCGGTGGTCCGGCTCACTGCCGTCGCCCCCGCCACCGGGGTCGCTGCCGCCGTCGGGTTCGCTGCCGCCGTCGGGGCCGGCACCGTCGCCGAGGGCGTCACCGTCGGTTTTTTCGGGCGGGCCGGTCACCTCGTCGGTCCCGGCACGCTGGAGGGCGAAGTCGATGCGCCGGTCCTCCACGTCGTCGCGTACCTCGTCGCTGCCGGACAGCCGCCAGGAACGGTAGGCGAGGGCCATCAGGAACGCCGTGAGACCGAACGTGATGATGATCGACGTCAGCGCCATGGCCTGGGGCAGCGGATCGGCGGGCTCCGCCGGGTTCACCGGCCGCCCCTCCAGTACCGGGGGCCGGCCGGGGGTGCCTCCGGCGACCAGGAGCAGCATGTTGGTGCCGTGGCCCAGGAGGATGAAGCCGAGGACGATCCGCATCAGGGACCGTTGCAGCATGAGGTGGAAGCCGATCGTGAACAGGCCGCCGACCACGACGGCCATCGTCACGTCGAGGGTGTTCACCGTGTTGTCCACCGCGTCGGTCATCGAGCGGATCCCTCCTCCTTCCGGACCGCCGCCGTCTCGCCCCGGTCCAGCGAGACGCCCACCGCCGACAGGAGCTTGAGGACGACACCGACCACGAGCAGATAGACGCCGACGTCGAGGAACAGGCTGGTCGCCCACTTCACCTCGCCCACCAGCGGCAGGTGCCATGTCACCAGGTCGCTGTCCAGCGGCGTACCGCCGACGGCGAGCGGCACGAGGGCCACGACCGCCGCGACCACCAGGCCCGCGCCCGCGATCGCGACCGGGCGCAGGCGTACGGCGGCGCCGAGGTCGGCCTGTCCTCCGACGAGGTAGCGCAGGACGAACGCCAGCCCCGCCACCAGGCCGCCGGAGAATCCTCCGCCCGGGCGGTAGTGCCCGGAGAACAGCAGGAACAGCGAGAGCACCAGGATCGAGGGGAAGAGCAGCCGGATGGCCACTTCCAGCAGCACCGAGCGCTCGCCGCCGGGGCGTTCGCCGGCTCCCGGCAGCCAGGCCTGCCGGGGCTCGTCCCAGTGCGTCGTGGGGAACGGGGCGGGCGGCTCCTCGTCGGCGACCGGTACCGCGTCGCGGTCGCGGAACCGGACCAGGCTGCCCACTCCGACCGCCGCCACGAGCACGACCGAGATCTCACCCAGCGTGTCCAGGGCCCGGAAGTCGACGATGATCGCGTCGACGACGTTGAGGGCGCCCGTCTCCGCCGCTCGGCGCAGGTACCCGGTCGAGATCACCGGAGCCGTACGCGCGGAGGCCGCCGCCAGCGCGAGGCAGGTGACGACGGCGCCGACCCCGACGGCCACCGCGCCCCGCAGCACGCGCCCCGGCACCGACCTCCGGCCGGGATCGAACCGGGCCGGCATCCGGCGCAGCACCAGCACCACGACGACCAGCGTCATCGTCTCGACCAGGAACTGGGTGAGCGCCAGGTCCGGGGCTCCCCGCACCAGGAACAGGCCCGCCGCCGCGTATCCGACGGCCCCGGTCAGCAGGATGGCGGTGAGCCGGTGCCGGGCGGCCACCACCGTCGCGGCGGCGGCCAGCATCACCACGGCCAGGACCGGTTCGAGCGAGTACCGCCACAGGGGCGGTGATCCCAGTGACGGGGCCGCCGCCACGAGTGCCGTGCCGGGCACGGCGACGACCGTCATGAGCAGCACGGTCAGATAGACGGGCAGCGAGCCGACCTGGGTGTTGCGGGTCAGCGTCACGGCCAGCCGGTCCACGCCCTCGACCACACGGTCGTACGCGTGCTGCACGTCGGGCAGGCGCGGCAGGCGGGCGGGCGCGGTACCGCGGCGCAGGAGCACGTGGATCAGCACACCGACGACGAGCGACAGCGCCGACAGGCCGAGCACCGGCGTGAACCCGTGCCACAGGGACAGTTCGTACGGTCCGTCGGCCCCGGGCGGATAGGCGTCGGCGTAGGCCGTGGTGAGGGCTGCCGTGCCGGGGTACGCCACGCCCAGCACCAGGCCCGCCGCGGACAGCACGGCCACCGGTACGACGAATCCCGGTTCCGGGCTCCGTACGGCGCGCGCCGCCTTGCCCGGCGACCGCCCGCCGAAGGCACCGTGCAGGAACCGTGCCGCGAACGCCACGGTCAGCGCGGAGCCGCACACGAGCACCACCGTCAACTGGTAGTGGCCGGCGAGTTCGGTGCCGTGCAGGAACGCGTCCAGGGCCGCTTCCTTGCCCAGGAAGCCGACGAGGGGCGGCAGACCGGCCATCGACGCGGCGGCGAGTGCCGTGATGCCGAACAGCACGGGCAGTCGGCGTCCCAGTCCCGACAGCTCCCGGATGTCGCGCGTGCCCGTGTGGTGGTCCACGATCCCGACGGACAGGAACAGCGCCGACTTGAACGCCGCGTGCGCCAGCAGCATCACCACCCCGGCCAGCGCAGCCGTCCGTGTCCCCGCGCCCAGCAGGGCGGTCAGCAGACCGAGTTCGCTGACGGTTCCGTAGGCGAGGAGCAGCTTCAGGTCGGTCTCGCGCAGGGCCCGCCACGCGGCCACCACCATGGTGGCGAGTCCCACGCCGAGCACCATCGGCCGCCACGGCGTCACGTCGGCCAGGGCGGGCGCCAGCCGGGCCACCAGGTAGACCCCGGCCTTGACCATCGCCGCCGCGTGCAGGAAGGCGCTGACCGGTGTGGGGGCGACCATCGCCGCGGGCAGCCAGCCGTGCACCGGCATCTGCGCGGACTTGGTGAACGCGCCGACCAGGACGAGCACCACGGCGGCGGGGACCGCGCCGCCCCGCGGGGGGTCGGCGAGGATCGCCGAGACGCGGTACGTGCCGGCCTCCTGGCCCAGCACGATGAAGCCGAGCAGCATCGCCAGGCCGCCGGCCGCGGTCACCAGCAGGGCCTGACGGGCGGCCCGCCGCTGCTCCACCCGCGCCCCGCGGCCCGCGATCAGCAGGAAGGAGGCGACCGTGGTCAGCTCCCAGAAGACGTACAGCACGAAGAGGTTGTCCGCCAGCACCAGTCCGGTCATCGCCCCGGCGAAGGCCAGCAGCAGGGCGGCCAGCCGGCCGGCGTCGCGCTCGACGTAGTACCGGCAGTACAGGAGCACCAGGGCTCCGACGCCGGCCACCACCCACAGCATCAGCAGCGAGAGGGCGTCCAGGCGCAGATCGACCGTCAGGCCGAGCGACGGGGCCCAGTACAGGGACTCCTGGTACGCGTCGCCGTCCAGAACGCGCGCCGCCCGGGTGCCCGCCCAGGCCACGGTCGCCAACGGCACCAGGGCCGCCACGGCCCACATCGCACGGCCGAGCCTCTTCTCCCACCAGGGCATCGACACTGCGGCCACCGCGTAGGCGGCCAGCAGGACCAGCACGTCAGCACCAACTCCTTCGCGCTGGCCGACCGCTGACGCATGGTCGGGTCCTGCCACTCGACCCTGGAGGATATATCCCGTTTATCAGCATTTCGATATGCAGTGCTCTGTGTAGCAGGGGGAGTCGTCCGGCGGGGCGCCGCCGCGCCGGAAGCGGGGCCCGGCGTGCGCCTGCGACCCGTGGCGCGGCGAGCCGCGGCCGGCGGGTGGTTCAGCGCCGGCACCCGGTGCGTGTACGGGGCCGGAAATCCGCACCGGCCGACAGCCGCCACGACCTCGCGTGGCCGGCGGTGTGCCGGGCGAGGGGGGAGCCGATCCTGTCGGCGCCGAGGACCCCGAGTCGCATGCCGTTCTCTCCGTTCATCGAGCGTGCCGGTCCGGACGCACCCGTACAGCGGCCCGGAGGCCGTCTCGGACGGGAAGCCGTCGCGGCCGGCAGGCCCGGGAGCCGGCCCCGCACCTGCGGCAGTTGCCGCTGCCGGCCGGGGGCACGGGTAGCCCGCTCGACGCACCGTCAAACGCACGGCCATCTGCCGAGTCGGAACGCTCAGGGGCTCACGCCGCTCTCAGTACGCCGGGAGGGTCCGGGGGCCGAGATCGTCACGGACGGGGGGCGGGGCCAGGCGTACGGAGGCACTGAGGACGCTCACCCCGTGGGTGGCGACGACGACCGGCTCCAGGCTGACCGCGACGACCTCGGGGTGGTCGTCGACCAGCCGCGACACCCGCAGCAACAGCTCCTCCAGAGCGGGGGTGTCGACGGGGGTCGAGCCGCGCCAGCCGAACAGGAGGGGCGCGGTCCGGATCGACCTCACCAGGGAGGTCGCCTCCCGGTCGGTGACGGGGATCAGCCGGTGCGCCATGTCCCCGAGCAGCTGCGACGGGGCACCGGCGAGCCCGAAGGAGAGCACGGCCCCGGCGGCGGGATCGATCACCGCGCGGACGATGGTGTCGACACCGCGCGGTGCCATCCGCTGCACGACGGGGCGCAACTCCTCGGGCGTGCCGAGCTGGTCCGTCAGCTCGGCGTAGGCCCGGCGCAGTTGTTCCTCGTCCGCCAGGTCCAGCCGTACGCCGCCCAGGTCGGCGCGGTGCCTGAGGTGCGGGGCGGTCACCTTGAGGGCCACGGGCCGGCCGAGGGTGCGGGCGGCCTCGACGGCGTCGTCGGCGGTGGGAGCGGGGAGGGCGCGGTGGACGTGGATGCCGTAGGCGCCGAGCAGCGCGCAGGTCTCCTCGGTGCCGAGGGTGAGGCTCTCCCCGCGCGTGAGCTGCGCGTCGATGAGGGCGGCGGCGCTGCGCTCGTCGATGTCCTCGTACGCGGGCACCTTGCCGGGGTCGGCGGCGTCCCGTCGCCACTGGGCATAGGTGACGGAGTGGGCGAGGGCCCGGACCGCGCGTTCGGCGGCGGGGTAGGCGGGGATGAGGTGGGCGTCCTCGGGGAGGCTCTCGGGGGTGGGCGGGGTGACCGGGCCCTGCGGAGTGGCCTGCGTCGATGCGGTGACCGGCGTCGTTGTGACGGCCGGGCGCCCGTCTTCGGGCGGGGCGGGGTGCGCGGCCTGCGCTTCCGGGCGGGCCGGGGCGGCCGGGGCCGGCCGCGGGGCCGTGCCGGCCGCCGCCGACAGGGCCTCGGCCAGACCGCCGAGTTCCACGTGGACGACCAGGACCGGCTTGGACGGGGTCGCGGCGGCGGCCGAGCGCAGCGCCCCGGCGAGTGCCGTGTCGTCGGTGGGCGTCTCCCCCAGTGCCGGAATCGCGGTCACCACCACGGCGTCGCAGGTGTCGTCGGCCAGGGCCCGGGACAGCGCCGCGTGGAAGTCCTCCGCCGACGCCCCGGTGGTGAGGTCCAGCGGGCGGTGCGGGCGCAGCCCCTCGGCGAGGCAGGCGTCGTAGGTGAGCAGCCCCAGGGACTCGGAGTTGCCCAGGATCGCCACCCGGGGCCCGGACGGCAGCGGCTGGCGGGCGAGCAGCAGGCCCGCGTCGACCAGTTCCGTGATGGTGTCCACCCGGATCACCCCGGCCTGCCGCAGCAGCGCGGAGACGGTGGCGTGGGGCAGACGCGTCGCGCGCACCGCGTGCCCGCGGGGTCCGGAGCTGTGACGGGCGCCCTGGACCACGACCAGGGGCTTCACCGCCGCGGTGCGGCGGGCGAGGCGGGTGAACTTGCGGGGGTTGCCGATGGACTCCAGGTACATCAGGGCGACATCGGTGTCCGGGTCGTCGTACCAGTACTGCATGACGTCGTTGCCGGAGACGTCGGCCCGGTTGCCGGAGGACACGAAGGTGGACACGCCCGTGACACCGGTGACTCCCCCGCCGCGCCGGTGCAGCCGCGACAGCAGGGCGATGCCGATGGCTCCGGACTGGGCGAACAGGCCGATGCGGCCGGGGCGCGGCATCTGCGGCGCGAGCGAGGCGTTCAGGCGTACGTCCGGGGAGGTGTTGATGACGCCGAACGCGTTCGGTCCGATGATCCGCATGCCGTAGGAGCGGGCCTGGCGGACGAGGGCGCGCTGGCGCTCTCGTCCGTCGGGGCCCGCTTCCGCGTACCCGGCGGACACGACGACGACCCCCTGCACCCCGTGTTCGCCGCATTCGGCCACGGCTTCGGGGACGTCGTCGGCGGGCACCGCGACGACGGCGAGGTCGACCGGGCCGTCGATGTCCCGCACCGAGCGGTGGGCGGGCACCCCGGCGGCTCCGTCGAGCTCCTTCTGCTCCGGCGGGAGGGCCTTGTTCACGGCGTACAGGCGGCCGGTGAATCCGGCGTCCCGGATATTGTCGAGGAGGTTGCGGCCCACGCCGCCGGGCGCGCGGCCGGCGCCTATGACGGCTACCGAGCCCGGGGCGAGCAGCCGCTGCACCGAGCGGGCCTCGGCGCGCTGCTCGCGCGCCTGCTGCACGGCCAGGGAACGGTCGGTGGGTTCGAGGCCGAACTCCAGGCGGACGACGCCGTCCTCGAAGCTGCGCTTCTGGGTGTACCCGGCGTCCGTGAACACCTTGATCATCTTGCTGTTGGCCGGCAGCACCTCGGCGGCGAACCGGCGGATGCCGCGCTCCCGGGCGACGGCGGCGATGTGCTCGAGCAGGGCGGAGGCGATGCCCCGGCCCTGGTGGGCGTCCTGCACGAGGAAGGCGACCTCGGCCTCGTCGGCCGGTGCCGACGCCGGCGTTCCGTCGGGGCCGATCCGGTCGTAGCGTACGGTGGCGATGAACTCACCGCCCACGGTGGCCGCGAGTCCCACCCGGTCCACGAAGTCGTGATGCGTGAAGCGGTGCACGTCCTTGGCGGACAGGCGGGGGTAGGGCGCGAAGAAGCGGTAGTACTTCGACTCGTCCGACACCTGCTCGTAGAAGCTGACCAGGCGCTCGGCGTCGTCCACGGTGATGGGGCGTACGCGCGCGGTGCCGCCGTCGCGCAGCACCACGTCGGCCTCCCAGTGGGCGGGATACTCATGCCGGTCCGAGGAGGTCTGCATGGGCCCCAGAGTACGGCTCGCGTACGGTGATGGCGCGAGGCAGTCCGTGAGGGCGCGCACCGGACCGAGGCCGCGGTCCGGTGCCGCCGGGGACCGTCAGCGGGTGCCGCTCCCGGTACCGCTTCCGGGCCGCTCACCGGTTCGCCTCACGATATGGGAAACTGGTCTAGACAACTTGAACTCCGAAGGGCAGCAACACATGGCTGAGCGCCGCGTCAACGTCGGCTGGGCCGAGGGCCTCCACGCCCGCCCCGCTTCCATCTTCGTCCGATCCGCCACGGCCACAGGCGTTCCGGTGACGATCGCCAAGGCCGGCGGCAATCCCGTCAACGCGGCCTCCATGCTGGCCGTTCTGGGCCTGGGCGCCCAGGGCGGCGAGGAGATCGTCCTCGCCTCCGACGCCGAGGGCGCCGACGCCGCCCTGGACCGGCTGGCGAAGCTGGTCTCCGAGGGCCTCGAGGAACTCCCCGAGACCGTCTGAATTCTGCGCCTGAACCGGCGCCGCTCTCGCGGAACTGGTTGCGCGCCGTCCGGGTTACTCAATTGATGGTTGCGGTGATCTGCGTTCCACAGACACCGAACCACACCGCTGAAAGGCCTGCCCGAACCACCGGGCGGGCCTTTCTCTTTCCCTTTTTGCGCGCAGCAGGAAATTCCTTGGAATCGCGCTCTCTTTTGTATACGGCACCCTCGTTAAGAGCGCAGGCTCGGTGTGTTTACGGGATGTTGCGCGTTCCTCACGCTCGCCGGGCGGGCCGCCCGGTCCGCGCGCTCGGCCGCGCCGGCCCCGCGGTGAAGCGCAGGCGGTGGGCGGCGGCGGCGCGCTCGGTGTGCAGCGCCATGACCGCACGCGCGCGCTCGCCGTCCCCGCGCACCACGGCGTCCACGACCGCGCCGTGCTCCGCCCAGCACTCCACGGGATCCCTCGCCCCCCGCACCTCGTACATCCAGCCGATCCTGTGCCGGAGCCGGATCAGCGTCGACGTCAGTGCCGGGCTGCCGGACGCCCGGGCGAGCGTCTCGTGGAACCAGCCGCCCAGGGAGCGCAGGTCGTCGCTGTGACCCTGACGGGCCCGCTCCTGGCCCAGCCGGACCAGGCCGCGCAGTACCTTCAGGTGGGCCTCGGTACGGCGCTGTGCGGCGCGGGAGGCTCCGAGCGGCTCCAGCAGCAGTCGCATCTCCAGCAGGTCGGCGGCCTCCCGCTCGGTGGGTTCCGCGACGCACGCGCCCACGTGCCGCCGGGTCACCACGAAGCCCTCGGCCTCCAGGGTGCGCAGGGCCTCCCGGACGGGGACGCGCGAGACGCCGTAGCGGCGGGCGAGGAGTTCCTCGGTGAGCCGGCCGCCACGCTCGTAGACACCCGAGACGATGTCGTCCCGGATCGCCGTGCACACCGAGTGCGCCGGAATACGCATGACCGACCTCCGAATTAATCCCCGCATAACGTCAACCGGTGAAGCCTGCCCGTGACTCTATTGCAACGAGCGGGAATTTCCGACGGCGAGCCGGGAACCATGTCCCTTTTTGGACAACGGGCCGCCCGCCGGAAACCCCGAAAGCCCCGGCTCGCAGAGCGGGCCGGGGCCATTCCATGGAAAGCCGCAGGTGTCCGCTTTCCGCGGACACCTGCGGCTTCAGGGGATCACGCGGCCGTCGAGGCGCGCACGGAGGCCAGGGGTACGTGCCCGGTCAGAGGTTCGCGCCGTGCGCGCGGAGGTACGCGACGGGGTCGACGTCGGAGCCGTACTCGGCGGTGGTGCGGGCCTCGAAGTGCAGATGCGCGCCGGTGACGTTGCCGGTGGCGCCGGAGACGCCGATCTGCTGCCCCGGGGTGACCTGTTGGCCCGCCGAGACACCGACGGACGACAGGTGGCCGTACTGGGTGTACGTGCCGTCGTGCATCTTGATCACGACATGGTTGCCGTAGGCGCCGCCCCAGCCGGCCTCGACGACGGTGCCCATGCCGACCGAGAGCACGGGGGTGCCGCTCGCGGCGTGGAAGTCGACACCCGTGTGAGTGCCGGAGGACCAGACGGCGCCGCCGGACAGGTAACCGGTCGAGACGTAGGAGCCCGCGATCGGGGACACGAAGGTGTTGAGACGCTTGCGCTCGGCCTCCCGCGCGGCGCGCTCCTCGGCTTCGCGGGCCCTCTCGGCCTCTTCGGCCGCCCTCTCCCGCGCGGCTTCCTCGGCGGCTTCGCGGGCGGCGGCCTGGGCCGCCTCGCGTGCGGCCTCGTGCTGGGCGGCCGCCTGGGCGTCGACCTGGGCGGCGGCCTCGTCGCCCAGAGTGATCACGGGGGTGAGGCCGGTCCGCTCCGCGGCGGGTTCGGCGGCGAGCGCCGGAGCCGCGAGGGAGCCGATGACGCCGGTGGTGGTGAGGGCCGCGGCGCCCGCCGCCCTGGCGGTGCCGCGATGCACGCGGCTGGGACGACGGTGCTTCCCGGTGGCGCGGGTGAACGCCATGTACAGGGTGGTCCTTTCCTTCCTTCTCGCCTACCGGGTTAGCTGACAGGTTCGGAGCAGGAAGGTCTCCTACGGGCCCCCTCGCGACACGCGCGGGCGTCCGATTCACCTCAGGGACGGTTGGGTCCCCGGCTCCCCTGGCTCGCGCCGTACGGGGACTCGGCGATGACTGTCCGGTGCCGCGGATGCGGCGCACTGCCCGACGAACAGACCGCATGAAGCTAAGCGGGGCGTCCGTCAATTCCCAAACGGATCGCGGCTTTTGTAACGCATCCCACAGGGCAGACAGACACCTCTCGCCCCAATTCGGGCATAAGCGGGCCCTGGTGACTTTCACGCCACCAGGGCCACGCGCGCGTGCGCTCCACCAGGTGCCCACGAGGCTCCGCGGACTGCCTGTCAGCAGCGTCCCGGCCGCTGACGGGGTCTCTATTCGGCGGCCACGACGGTGACTTCGCCGATACCGAGCGCCTCGACGGGCTCCTTGATCTTCGCCGCGTCGCCGACCAGAACGGTCACGAGACGGGCCACCGGGAAGGCGTTCACCACCGCAGCGGTCGCCTCCACGGTGCCTGTGGCGGCGAGCCGCCGGTACAGCTCGGCCTGGTAGTCGTCGGGCAGGTGCTGCTCCACCTGGTCGGCCAGGGTGCCGGCGACGGCCGCGGCGGTCTCGTACTTGAGCGGCGCCACGCCCACCAGGTTCTGCACGGCGACGTCCCGTTCGGCGTCGGTGAGGCCCTCCGCGGCGAGGGTGCGCAGCACCGTCCACAGGTCCTGCAGGGCGGGTCCGGTGTTCGGGGTGTCGACGGAACCGCTGATGGCGAGCAGCGACGCGCCGGTGCCGTCCGGGGCGGACCGCAGGACCTGGCCGAACGACCGTACGCCGTAGGTGTAGCCCTTCTCCTCGCGCAGGACACGGTCCAGACGGGAGGTGAGGGTGCCGCCGAGGCAGTAGGTGCCGAGCACCTGCGCGGCCCACACGCGGTCGTGCCGGTCCGCTCCGACGCGGCCGATCAGCAGCTGCGTCTGCACGGCGCCGGGGCGGTCCACGATCACGACCCGGCCGGCGTCGTCGGCGGTGACCGGCGGGACGGGCCGGGGCCGGGCGGTCGATCCGGTCCAGGCGCCGAGGGTGTCGCCGAGCAGCTCGTCCAGGTCGGTGCCGGTGAGGTCGCCGACGACCACCGCGGTGGCGGTCGCGGGACGGACGTGCTTCTCGTAGAAGGCGCGGACAGCCGCCGCTTCGATGCCGGCGACCGTCTCCTCGGTGCCCTGGCGCGGGCGGGACATGCGCGACGTCGCCGGGAACAGCTCCTTGAAGAGTTCCTTGGCGGCGCGGCGGGACGGGTTGGCCAGCTCGTGCGGGATCTCGTCGAGGCGGTTGCGGACGAGGCGCTCGATCTCGCTGTCGGCGAACGCGGGCGCCCTGAGGGCGTCGGCGAGCAACCCGAGCGCCTTGGCGAGTCGTGAGGCCGGCACCTCGAGGCTCAGCCGGATGCCGGGGTGGTCGGCGTAGGCGTCCAGGGTGGCACCGCAGCGCTCCAGTTCGGCGGCGAACTCCTCGGCGGAGTGCTTGTCGGTGCCCTCGGAGAACGCCCGCGCGGTGATCGTGGCGATACCGTCGAGCCCGGCCGGCTCGGCCTCCAGGGGCGCGTCCAGCAGCACCTCGACGGCGACGATCTGCTGGCCGGGGCGGTGGCTGCGCAGCACCGTCAGACCGTTGCCGAGGGCAGTGCGCTCGGGGGCCGGGAAGGCCCAGGGCCGGGCCTCGCCCGCCTGCGGCCGGGGGTGGAAGTCCATCGTGGCGAGCTCGGTCACTTGGCCGTCTCCTCGTTCTCGTCGGTGCCGGCGGCCGCGGCTTCTTCGGTGCCGGCGGCCGCGGCTTCTTCGGACTCCCCGGCCCCGGGGGCCACGGGCTCGTAGACGAGCACCGCGCGGTTGTCGGGACGCAGGCGGGCCTTGGCGACCTCCCGGACGTCCTCGGCGGTCACGTCGAGGATGCGCCCGACGGCGGTGAGGGCGAGCTGCGAGTCGCCGAACAGGACGGCGTACCGGCACAGCTCGTCGGCCCGGCCGGCGACGGTGCTGAGCCGGTCCAGCCACTCGCGCTCCAGCTGCGCCTGGGCGCGCTCCATCTCCTCGGCCGTGGGGCCCTCCTCGGCGAACCGGGCGAGCTCCTCGTCGATCGCGGCCTCGATGACGGGTACCTCCACGTCACCGGACGTCTTCACGTCCAGCCAGCCCAGGGAGGGCGCCCCGGACAGCCGCAGCAGGCCGAATCCGGCCGCCACGGCCGTACGGTCCCGTCGTACCAGCCGGTTGTAGAGCCGCGAGGACTCACCGCCGCCGAGGACGGTGAGCGCCAGGTCCGCCGCGTCGCTCGCGCGCGTGCCGTCCTCGGGCAGCCGGTAGGCCGCCATCAGCGCACGCGCGGGGACCTCCTCCTCGACGAGCTCACGCAGCTCCTCGCCGATGATCTCGGGCAGCGAGCCGTCGCGGGGCTCGGGCTTGCCGTCGTGGGACGGGATGGAGCCGAAGTACTTCTCGATCCAGGCGAGCGTCTGCTCCGGGTCGATGTCACCGACGACGGAGAGCACGGCGTTGTTCGGCGCGTAGTACGTGCGGAAGAAGGCGCGGGCGTCCTCCAGGGTGGCCGCGTCCAGGTCCGCCATCGAGCCGATGGGCGTGTGGTGGTACGGGTGACCGGCCGGGTAGGAGAGGGCGGTCAGCTTCTCGAAGGCCGTGCCGTAGGGGACGTTGTCGTAGCGCTGGCGGCGCTCGTTCTTGACGACGTCCCGCTGGTTCTCCATGGACTCCTCGTCCAGGGCGGCCAGCAGGGAACCCATGCGGTCGGCCTCGAGCCAGAGGGCGAGTTCCAGCTGATGGGTCGGCATGGTCTCGAAGTAGTTGGTCCGCTCGAAACTGGTGGTGCCGTTGAGCGAGCCGCCGGCGCCCTGGACCAGTTCGAAGTGACCGTTGCCCTTCACCTGGCCGGACCCCTGGAACATGAGGTGCTCGAAAAGGTGAGCCAGGCCGGTACGGCCCTTGACTTCGTGACGCGAACCGACGTCGTACCAGAGGCACACCGCCGCGACGGGGGTCAGGTGGTCCTCGGAGAGCACCACGCGCAGGCCGTTGGACAGCCGGTGCTCGGTCGCTGTCAGGCCGCCGGAGCCTGCCTGGGCGGTGGCCGTGTGACCCATGGGCATGTATGTCCCTTCGATCGCGGAGGCGGTCGTCGCATCCGCCGTTTGTGCCGGTCCTGCCACTGTATGCAAGCGTGCGGAGGACCGGCGAAGTTCCCGGAGGGGACCGGGTACGCCGAGAGCGAGAACCGCGGGTACGAGTGGGGCCGCGCGGTACGCATGGGGTTCGTGGGGCGTACGGGACCTCGGTACGTACGGGGTCACGGGACACACCGGGTGCGCACCCGGTGCTGACACGCGCCGACCTCCCGGGGCGCCCCGCTCGCGGCGCCGGCGGAAGGTGCGCGTACTCTGCCGGCACCCCGCTCCGGCTCCCGACGGAGGGCAGCGGCGGGGGTCATGGTCCCGGTTGTCGGTGCGGCGGTCCACAATGGTCCGCGTCAGATACCGTCCCACGCTTCAGCAAGGAGCCGGCAGCGATGGCCCGCCGCAGCACGAAGACCCCGCCGCCCGACGACTCGTACGAGGAGCGGATCCTCGACATCGACGTCGTCGACGAGATGCAGGGCTCCTTCCTCGAGTACGCGTACTCGGTCATCTACTCCCGCGCCCTGCCGGACGCGCGTGACGGCATGAAGCCGGTGCACCGCCGCATCGTCTACCAGATGAACGAGATGGGCCTGCGCCCCGACCGCGGCTATGTGAAGTGCGCGCGTGTGGTCGGCGAGGTCATGGGCAAGCTGCACCCTCATGGCGACACGTCGATCTACGACGCCCTGGTGCGCATGGCGCAGCCCTTCTCGATGCGGGTCCCCCTGGTCGACGGCCACGGCAACTTCGGCTCCCTGGGCAACGACGACCCACCGGCGGCCATGCGGTACACCGAGAGCCGGATGACCGAGGCCACGAGCCTGATGACCGAGTCCATCGACGAGGACACGGTCGACTTCGCACCCAACTACGACGGCCAGGAGCAGGAACCGACGACCCTGCCCGCCGCGTTCCCGAACCTCCTGGTGAACGGCGCGTCGGGCATCGCGGTCGGTATGGCCACCAACATGCCGCCGCACAACCTCCGCGAGGTGATCGCGGCCGCCCGCCACCTGATCCGGTACCCGAACGCGGACCTCGACGCCCTGATGCACCATGTGCCGGGCCCCGACCTGCCCACCGGCGGCAGGATCGTCGGCCTCCCGGGCATCCGGGACGCGTACGAGAAGGGCCGCGGAACCTTCAAGATCCGCGCGACGGTCGCCGTGGAGGAGGTGACCGCCCGCCGCAAGGGCCTGATCATCACCGAGCTGCCGTTCTCGGTGGGCCCGGAGAAGGTGATCGCCAAGATCAAAGACCTGGTCGGTTCGAAGAAGCTCCTGGGCATCGCCGACGTCAAAGACCTCACCGACCGCGCCCACGGTCTGCGTCTGGTCGTCGAGATCAAGAACGGCTTCGTGCCGGAGGCGGTCCTGGAGCAGCTGTACAAGCTGACGCCCATGGAGGAGTCCTTCGGTATCAACAACGTGGCCCTGGTGGACGGCCAGCCGCTCACCCTGGGCCTCAAGGAGCTGCTGGAGGTCTATCTCGACCACCGCTTCAATGTGGTCCGCCGCCGCTCGGAGTTCCGCCGCAGCAAGCGGCGCGACCGTCTGCACTTGGTCGAGGGCCTGCTCACGGCGCTGCTGGACATCGACGAGGTCATCCGTCTGATCCGCTCCAGTGACAACTCCGCGCAGGCGAAGCAGCGTCTGATGGAGCAGTTCTCGCTGAGCGAGATCCAGACCCAGTACATCCTGGACACCCCCCTGCGCCGCCTCACCAGGTTCGACCGCATCGAACTGGAGGCGGAGCAGGAGCGGCTGAACACGGAGATCGAGGAGCTGACCCGCATCCTGGATTCGGACGCGGAGCTGCGCAAGCTGGTCTCGTCCGAACTGGCCGCGGTGGCCAAGAAGTTCGGTAACGACCGCCGTACGGTCCTGCTGGACGGGTCCGCCACGCCGGTCGCCGCCGTGCCGCTTCAGGTGGCGGACGACCCGTGCCGGGTGCTGCTGTCCGACACGGGCCTGCTCGCCCGTACGGCGAACGCGAAGCCGTTCCCCAAGGGCGCGCACGCCAAGCGGGTCAAGCACGACATGATCGTCTCGGCGGTGCCGGCCACCGCCCGGGGCGAGGTGGGCGTGGTCACCTCGACGGGGCGTCTGCTGCGGGTGAACGTCGTCGACCTCCCGCAGCTGCCGGAGTCGATGCCGACCCCGAACCTCTCGGGCGGAGCGCCGATTTCGGAGCTCGTCTCCCTGGAGGACGGCGAGCGGGTGATCTGCCTGACGACGTTCGACGAGTCGTCGCCGGGCCTCGCGCTCGGCACGGAGCATGGCGTCGTCAAGCGGGTGGTGCCCGACTACCCCTCCAACAAGGAGGAGCTGGAGGTCATCACCCTCAGGGACGGCGACCGGATCGTCGGCGCCGTCGAGCTGCGCACGGGTGAGGAGGACCTGGTCTTCATCACCGACGACGCGCAACTGCTGCGCTATCAGGCCGCACAGGTCCGTCCGCAGGGGCGTCCCGCCGGCGGCGTGGCGGGTGTCAAGCTCGCCGAGGGCGCAAAGGTCATCACCTTCACGGCGATCGATCCGGGGGCGGACGCGGTGGTGTTCACCGTCGCCGGCTCGCGCGGCACGCTGGACGAATCCGTCCAGACGACGGCCAAGCTGACCCCGTTCGACCAGTTCCCGCGCAAGGGCCGGGCCACCGGCGGGGTGCGCTGTCAGCGGTTCCTCAAGGGCGAGGACTGCCTGTCCCTGGCCTGGGCCGGCCCCACCCCGGCCCGCGCCTCTCAGAAGAACGGGACGCCGGTCGACCTGCCGGAGCCCGACCCGCGCCGCGACGGCTCGGGAGTGCCCCTGCCGAAGACGGTGGCGGTGGTGGCGGGGCCGGTCTGACCCTGCGCACCTCCCTGACGCTGCGGCTCCTCGGGCTCCGGTACGTACCGCAGCACGCCCCACATGCCCTGCTCGTCGGTGTGTGGGGCGTCGGGGGCGTCGCTGCCGCAGGCCTCCTCCAGCTCCTCGCGGAGGGCGGCGCTGTCGATGCCGGTCCCGATGAGCACCAGCTGCGTGAGCCGCTCCGCACCGGCCGGCCAGGGCTCCGGGTAGAACCGCAGGAACCGCCCGACGGCATGCACGGCGTACCGGTTCCCGGTGTCGTAAGGGCCGAAGTCGACGTATCCCTTGATCCGGTAGAGCCCTTCCGGGCGGCTGTCGAGGAAACGGATCAGCCGTCGCGGATCGAGCGGCACGGCGGAGGCGAAGGACAGGCTGTCGTACCGGGCGTGCAGATGGCCGGCGTGCTCGTCGGCGCCGGGGCCGTGCCGGTGCAGGTCGTCGAAGGAGAGCTGCCCGACGCGCTCCTCGGCCGGCCTGCAGTCGAAGAGGAGCTCCGGATCGACACGGCCGTGCGTGGCGGGAACGACGGCGGCGCGCTCGACGAGCGACCGCACGACATCGAGCAGGCCGTCCGCGTCCGCCGCCCGGTCGAGCTTGTTCACCACGACCAGATCGGCGAGGCCGAGGTGCCGGTCGATCCCGGGATGCCTGGCCCGGGTCTCCTCGAACTCGGCGGCGTCCACAACCTCGACGAGCCCGCCGTACACGATCCCGGGGTGCTCACTGGCGAGCACCATCCGCACGAGTTCCTGGGGCTCGGCGAGACCACTGGCCTCGATGACGATGACGTCGATCCCGGCGGACGGCCGCGCAAGCCGCTCGAGATATACGTCGAGTTCGCTGCCGTCGACGGCACAGCACAGGCATCCGTTGCCGAGCGAGACGGTCGAGTCGCCAAGCGCTCCGGCCACGGCCATGGCGTCGATCTCGATGGCACCGAAGTCGTTGACGACGGCCCCGATACGGCTGCCGCCGCTGTGATGGAGAAGGTGGTTGAGCAGGGTGGTCTTCCCGGCTCCGAGAAATCCGGCCAGGACGACGACCGGAATCTGCCGACCGCTGCTCCACTCCACCGCGCGACCCCTCTCACACCTACGCGTACCCCGGCTCGCGCCTCGGCGTACGCCCGGGAATCGACTGACTCCCCAGGATACGAGCAGTGAGAACTGTGGCGAAGTGAACGATTGTCAGCAGCATTCGCAGGGCAGACGTTGGACAAGGCGCCGGATTGTGCGACCCTCGCTTCCCTCCGTGCGCCTCCTCTCCGCCTTCCCACCGATCAGAGCCGCTCGGCACCCTGGGAGGCGGCAAGCGCCGCCCACCGCTCGCCGGTTTTTTGCCGTCGACCCGCGCCCCGACGACCGGCGGACGGCCGCCGATCTGGGGCAATGAGCATGATCACAAGAAAATTTCGCAAGCGCGGGCTTGATGTCACCGCGGTGGCGGCACTGGGGACGGCTGCGGGCATCCTCGCCACCGCGGCGGCCCAACGCCACACGCTGGAGTCGCTGCGCACCCGCCTGGAACGCCTGGAAGAGCAGTCGCACGCCCAACGGCACGCGAATCTGGCGAGCCAGCAGCGCCAGCACTGGGAACTGCTGAGCAAAGCGATGGATGACCCCGAACTCACTGAAGTCCTGGACGTATTCGAGATTCCGGTCACCGCGCAGAAGCGTCGCCAGTACCTCTTCGCCAACGCCCTGTACACGAACCTGCTCTGCTACTACCCATCGGCAACCTCAACCGGGACGAGTTCTTCAAACACGCCCGGGGCATGTTTCAGAACCCGATCGTCAGAGAGTGCTGGTACGCGACTCGGCATCAGCGCGCGAGCCTGACCGGAACCGAGGAGGCAGAACTCGGCCGGCTGATCGACTTGCACCAAGGTGGCGCCGCTCGGCACTCAGGAGCAACTCAGGTTAGGCTCACCTCTGTGAGTACGTGCTCAACCGCCTCCCGCGAGCTCGACGAGCCCGTCGCGGGAACAGCGGCCACCGCGAGGACCTGGCTCCTGTTGGAACAGCCCGGTCCGTGGGGCCCCAAGGCGCTCACGTCGAGCCACCTCGACCCGGCGTTGGGCCGCGCCCTGGAGGCCACCGCGTCGGGCACCGGCGTGCGTATCGCCCTGATCAGGCGCCCCGGACGCCACGCGGACCACCGGACGTCCGCCGCCCGCCAGGTGTACGTGGCCCACACCGTGCCCGGCAGTACGTGGCTGCACGCCGCCACCACCACGGACCCGGAGCATCTGCTCGGCCTCGACTTCGCGGCCCTCGGCAGGGGACACAGCGGCACCTTCGCCACCGCGCTCGGCGGGCGGCCGCACGAGGGCGACCCGCTCGCCCTCGTCTGCACCAACGGCAAGCGCGACCGTTGCTGCGCACTCCTCGGCCGGCCCCTGGCGGCCGAGCTCGCCGCCTCCGGCGTCGAAAGCGTCTGGGAGGTCACCCACCTGGGCGGACACCGCTTCTCGCCCACGGTGCTCGTGCTGCCCCACGGCTACGCGTACGGGAGGGCCGAGGCGCACACCGTCAAGGAGGCGCTGCACGACGCGCAGGAGGGCCGGATCGTCGTGGAGGGGTGCCGTGGGAGCTCCGCCTGGGAGCGCCCCGGCCAAGCGGCCGAGCTGGCCGTGCGTACCGCGGTGGGCGAGTACGCCGCCGAGACGCTGACCGTCGTACGGACGGACGGCACGGCCCCGCACTGGGAGGTGCTCGTCGCGCACACCGACGGGCGCCGCTGGCGCGTGGAGGTGGCCCAGGGGTCGTCCCTGCCGCCCCGCGCGGAAAGCTGCGGGTCGGTACTGGGCTCGCCCGCGCGGATGGACGTGGTGGCGATCCGCGAGGTGAGCATGGCGGCGCTCGCGAGCTGACCGGCCGCGCGCGCTCCCTCGCGGACACCGACTCCTCCTCGCGTGTGCGAGGCGGCACACAGCACGGCCGAGGCACTCGGCCTGCTGGAGACGCCGCACCGGCTGGATCCGGCGCTCCTGGACCATCGTCCGCCCGGCCGGCCGGAACTCGCGGTCGTCCACGAGATCGCCGAGCACACGGAGGTGAGCCGCCGGACCGCCCAGCGCGGTCCGAGGCTTCTGGAACGCACGGCCCGCGTCACACGGCCCCCGCGCCAGTCAGCGACCGCACCTCCGCCTCCGCGTGCTTGGCCTCGTCGGGAATCTCGGCCGAGGTGACCGTACCGAGCCAGCCGGCGAGGAAGCCGAGCGGGATGGAGACCAGGCCAGGGTTCTGGAGCGGGAAGAAATGGAAATCGACGCCGGGGAACAGGGATTCCGGGCTGCCGGAGACCACCGGGGACAGCAGGACCAGCACCATGGCCGGGATCAGCCCGCCGTAGACGGCCCACACGGCACCCCTGGTGGTGAATCCGCGCCAGAACAGGGAGTAGAGCAGCACGGGCAGGTTGGCGGAGGCAGCCACGGCGAAGGCCAGCCCGACGAGGAAGGCGACATTGAGATCACGGGCCAGCAGGCCGAGCGCGATCGCCAGCACACCGATGCCGATCGCGGCCACCCGGGCCACGGCCACCTCGCTGCGCGGCTTTCCGCCGCGGCGCCGCAGGGAGGCGTACAGGTCGTGGGCGACGGACGCCGAAGAGGCGAGCGTGATCCCGGCGACGACGGCGAGGATCGTGGCGAAGGCGACCGCGGCGACGATCGCGAACAGCACCGTTCCGCCGGTGGAGCCGGCGCCGCCGCCGAGGTCGAGCGCCAGCAGCGGAACCGCCGTGTTCCCGGCCGCGTTGGATCCGCGCACGGCATCCGGTCCGACGACGGCGGCGGCACCGAACCCGAGCACGATCGTCATCAGGTAGAACCCTCCGATGAGCCCGATCGACCAGACGACCGAGCGCCGGGCCGCCCGCGCGGTCGGGACGGTGTAGAAGCGGGACAGGATGTGCGGCAGCCCGGCCGTGCCCAGCACCAGCGCGAGTCCCAGACTCATGAAGTCGAACCGGGATGTCCAGTCCCCGCCGTAGGCGAGTCCGGGGGCCAGGAACGCCTTCCCGTGACCGCTGCGTTCGGCCGCCGTGAGCAGCAGCCGGTTGAAGTCGCCGTGGAACCGCAGCAGGACGAGGACGGTCAGCGCGATGGTGCCGCCGAGCAGCAGGACCGCCTTGACGATCTGGATCCAGGTGGTGGCCCGCATCCCTCCCATCGACACGTAGATCACCATGAGCGCCCCGACACCGACGACTGTCCAGGCCTGCGCCGCCTCGCTCCGGCCGCCGAGCAGCAGCGCGACCAGGCTGCCCGCACCCACCATCTGCGCCACCAGGTACAGCACGGACACGGTGACCGACGACGTTCCCGCGGCGATGCGGACGGGCCGTTCCCGCATCCGGGCCGCCACCACGTCGGCGAGGGTGAACCGGCCGCAGTTGCGCACCAGTTCCGCGACCAGGAACAGCACCACGAGCCAGGCCACCAGGAAGCCCACCGAGTACAGCATCCCGTCGTAGCCGAAGAGGGCGATCAGTCCGGAGATGCCGAGGAAGGAGGCGGCGGACATGTAGTCGCCCGCGATGGCAAAACCATTCTCCATCGGTGAGAAGAGCCGACCGCCGGCGTAGAACTCCTCCGCCGATCCCTGCCGTCGGCGGCTCACCCAGGTGGTGATTCCCAGGGTGACCGCGACGAACGCGCTGAACAGCAGGAGTGCCAGCGCCTGGTGATCGCCCGTCATGAGGCGCCGTCCCGACCGCGCGCCAACTCCTGTGTGTCCCAGCGCAGTTCCAGTGCCGCCCGGTCCCTGCGCAGCCGCGCGTGCCGTGCGTAGGCCCAGGTGAGCAGGAACGTGGTCAGGAACTGGCCGAGCCCGGCGAGCATCCCCACGTTCACGGCGCCGGCCACCGGCCGCGCCATCAGATCCGGCGCGGTGGTGGCGGTCACGACATACGCCACATACCAGGCGCAGAAGACGATGACCGCCGGGACCACGAACCTCCGGTAGCGGCTGCGCACTTCCTGGAACGCGGCGCTGCGCTGGACCTGGAGGTACACGTCTGCCACGGCCACGGCGCCCTCGCTGCCGCGCGCGGCCGGTACGACCGCCGCCTGCACCGGCGACGTCCGAACCGCGGTGGTCGCTCCGATGCCCTCACCCCAGCCCGAGGCGAGGGCGTCGTACCAGGGGTCGTCGTAGCTCAGGACGCCGGACGGCCCGCCGGGCGGCGGGACATGACCGCCGTCGAGCAGTCCGGGCGAGCGTCCCCCGGGAGGTACGGAGCGTCTTTCGGCATGTCCGGCGGGACCCTCAGGACCGCCTCCGCCCGGGTGGGGGCGGTCATCGCTTTGCTGCATGCCCAAGGATGGGCAGAACGGGAGGACCCCCGGCTCCTCTTCCCGTTCTGCTTCACCCCATCAGGTGACCGCGGGACCCCTACGCGTCGCTCGCACGGCGATCACGCGTCGATGCGCGACCGGTCCAGTGTCGCCGCCGAGCTGGAGATGAACTCCTTGCGCGGAGCGACGTCGTTGCCCATGAGCAGATCGAAAACCTGCTCGGCGGCCTCCAGGTCGGTGAGGTTGATCCTGCGCAGGGTGCGGTGGCGCGGGTCCATGGTCGTCTCGGCCAGCTGGTCGGCGTCCATCTCGCCGAGCCCCTTGTAGCGCTGGATCGAGTCCTTGTAGCGGATGTTCTTGCTCTGGAACTCCATCAGCCTGTCGCGCAGCTCACGGTCCGAGTACGTGTACACGTACTTGTCCTGACCCTTCTTGGGCTGGACGAGCTCGATACGGTGCAGCGGCGGCACCGCGGCGAACACCCGGCCGGACTCGACCATGGGCCGCATGTAGCGGTGGAACAGCGTCAGGAGCAGGGTGCGGATGTGGGAGCCGTCCACATCGGCGTCGGTCATCATGATGATCTTGCCGTAGCGAGCCGCGTCGATATCGAACGTCCGTCCGGATCCGGCCCCTATGACCTGGATGATCGCCCCGCACTCCGCGTTCTTCAGCATGTCCGTCACGGACGACTTCTGAACGTTGAGGATCTTGCCCCGGATCGGCAGCAGCGCCTGGAACTCGGAGTTGCGCGCGAGCTTCGCCGTGCCGAGGGCGGAATCTCCCTCGACGATGAACAGCTCGCTGCGCTCGACGTCGTCACTGCGGCAGTCGGCCAGCTTGGCGGGCAGCGAGGAGGACTCCAGGGCCGTCTTGCGGCGCTGGGCGTCCTTGTGCTGGCGGGCGGCGATGCGGGTCCGGGCCGCGGCGACCGCCTTCTCCAGGACGACACGGGCCTGCTGGGCGGCGTCGCGCTTGGTGGAGGTCAGGAAGGCCTTGAGCTCCCGGGAGATCACGGTGTTCACGATGCGGCGGGCCGCCGAGGTACCGAGAACCTCCTTGGTCTGGCCCTCGAACTGCGGCTCGGCCAGACGGACGGTGACGACCACCGTGAGGCCCTCCAGGGCGTCGTCCTTGACGACGTCGTCCTCGGCCACGCGCAGCATCTTCTTCGTGCGCAGCACCTCGTTCACCGTCTTGGCGACGGCCTGCTCGAAGCCGGCGACATGGGTGCCCCCCTTGGGGGTGGCGATGATGTTGACGAACGACCGGAGCGTCGTGTCGTAGCCGGTCCCCCAGCGCATCGCGACGTCGACGCCGAGCTCGCGGGTCACCTCGGTGGGGGTCATCTGGCCGTACTCGTCCAGGACCGGGACCGTCTCTTTGAAGGTGCCCTGCCCCGTGAAGCGGAGGGTGTCGCAGACGGCCCTGTCGGTGGCCAGGAACTCGCAGAACTCGCTGATGCCGCCGTCGAAGCGGAATGACTCCTCGCCCTTGCTGCCACCGTCGCCGAGCCCGAGCTCGTCACGGACGACGATGGTCAGGCCGGGCACCAGGAAAGCGGTCTGGCGGGCACGCTGGTGCAGGGACTCCAGGGCCAGCTTGGCGTCCTTGAGGAAGATCTGGCGGTCGGCCCAGTAGCGCACACGCGTGCCGCTGCGGGTCTTCGGGATCTTCTTGGCCCTGCGCAGCCCGCTCCCGGCCTCGAACTTCGCGTCCGGTCCCAGGGCGGCGAAGGCGCCGGGGACACCGCGGCGGAAGCTGATCGCGTGGGTGTGCCCACCGCGGTCCACCTCGACGTCCAGCCGCGCGGAGAGCGCGTTGACGACGGACGCGCCGACGCCGTGCAGTCCGCCGGAGGCGGCGTACGAACCGCCGCCGAACTTGCCGCCGGCGTGCAGCTTGGTCATGACGACCTCGACGCCGGAGAGGCCGGTCTTGGGCTCCACGTCGACCGGGATGCCGCGGCCGTTGTCCCGGACCTCCACCGAACCGTCGTCGTGGAGGATCACATCGATGTGGTCGCAGTGGCCCCCGAGGGCCTCGTCCACCGAGTTGTCGATGATCTCCCAGAGGCAGTGCAACAGGCCGCGGCTGTCGGTTGACCCGATGTACATTCCGGGGCGCTTCCGCACGGCCTCGAGCCCCTCGAGGACGAGCAGGTGCCGCGCGGTGTAGTTGGAACCGTCCCGGTCTGCTCCTGCCAGCAGCGCTGTGGACGGCACGGACGTCTCGGCGGTCACGCGGTTCGCTCCTCGCTGAATTTCAGATGGGGCCCTCATGGGTAAGGGCGCGTCGCTTGTCACCGGTGAGAGGGTACCGAGGCCTGGTAGAGCCGTTGTCACGCCACCCTCGTCTGAAACCTAGACTAGTCGAGAGTCGTATACCTGTTCGATCCCTCGATGGAGTGAAGCACACATCACGTTCCCTTCCAGGCATGAACCATTTAGGCTCCGGGCACGTCCTCAAGAACAACCGGCAAACCAGCCGGGAGGGCCGACCACCACCGATCCGACGCGAATCCGTACGACGACACAGCCACGCGATACGGCACATTCGCCGCCAACCGGCAGCATCCGACCACCTCGGAAAGATTTTTTCGAGAAGCAGCCACGAGCGGGAACGTTTTGGGGCTGGTTGGATGTTGACCCTGGTACGACAGCTCGTCGAGCTAGAGAAGAGGCGACGTGACTACTGTTCTGACCCCCGCGAGCCCACTGACGGCCGCCGATCGCTGCGACCGCTGCGGCGCCCAGGCATACCTGCGCGTCGTCCTGCTGAGCGGCGGAGAACTGCTCTTCTGCGCCCACCACGGCCGCAAGTTCGAGCCGGAACTCAAGAAGATCGCCGCCGAGATACAGGACGAGAGCGAGCGGCTGACCTCCCCGTCGGCCCCCGCCGTCGAGGAAGAGCGCTGATTACGCAGACGCGCTGACATCTCGCGTACGACGACGAGCCAGACCGGCACAGGCCGGCGGGAGGGGCGGCTGCCTCCGGTGCGGAGACAGCCGTCTTTTTCTCGTGCGCTCTCGCTCCTGACTGAGCCTTTCGGCCCCCGGAGCTGCCCACGAGGGGACCCGGGAGACCTGCTCCGGGCTCGCTGGGCGCACTCAGGCGCCGTCGGGCACCTCTCCGGCCTGTCGGGCCGAAGTCCCGCCGAGCGTCCGCATGACATCGGACACACGCGTGTAGACCCCGGGACTGTCCGCCCAGCCGCATCCGCTGCCCCAGGAGACCAGGCCGATCAGCCGCCCCTCGGCCACCAGCGGTCCGCCGCTGTCCCCCTGGCAGGCGTCCGGCCCGCCGGCCTGCTCACCGGCGCACAGCATGGTCCCGGCGCGGTACGTACCCTCACTGCCACCCGGATAGGCGTCCTCGCACAGGGTGTCGCGCAGCACACGCACCCGCGCCGCGTGCAGGCTGCCGGCATAGGTCCCCGAACCCGTGGTGTCTCCCCAGCCGTAGACGGTCGCGGGGGTATCGGTCCGGTACCCGGGATCGCCCGCGCCGGCCATGTCGATCACCGAGCCGGAGGGCAGGGGCGCGGCCAGGGTGAGCACGGCGAAGTCGCCGGAGTTGCTGAGCGGGTCGTAGCCCGGATTCACCCAGGTCTCGTGTACCTCTATCTCCTCGCCCTGATCCGACAGCAGATCCGTGCGGCCCGAGATCACTCTGAGGTCGGGCACCCGCTCCGGCGGCGCTCCCAGGACCTCCTCGTTCATGCAGTGGGCGGCGGTGAGCACCGTGGTCCGGCCGACGGCCACACCCCCGCAGAACTGTCCCGCCCGGGTACCCCCGAACCGGTCACGGCTGGACAGCGCCACGGTCCACGGACCCTGGGCCACATCGACCGGGAACCCGCCGACGACGATGCGGTCCGCGACCGCCGGAGCCGCCGCTGCCAGCGGTATCGCGGTCGCGGCGGCGGCGAGGACCAGTGGCCGGGCCAGGACCCGGGCTAGGCGACGACGCATGCGCTCTCCTCACACTGGGGCGTTGATGAGACACCCAGAGTGATCCACCCCGTCGTGCCCCGCACCCGCGGAGCGGCATCGAGACCCGGCCCCGCGAAGGGACCGGGCCTCGGTTCGGCCTTGTGGGACCGCCGTGATCGCTGTCCTAGTCGAGGTAGTCGCGCAGGACCTGCGAGCGCGACGGGTGACGCAGCTTCGACATGGTCTTGGACTCGATCTGGCGGATGCGCTCACGCGTGACGCCGTACACCTTGCCGATCTCGTCGAGGGTCTTCGGCTGACCGTCGGTGAGACCGAAGCGCATGGAGACGACGCCCGCCTCGCGCTCGGACAGGGTGTCCAGGACGGAGTGCAGCTGCTCCTGCAGAAGCGTGAAGCTGACCGCGTCGGCCGGAACGACGGCCTCGGAGTCCTCGATGAGGTCACCGAACTCGCTGTCGCCGTCCTCGCCCAGCGGGGTGTGCAGGGAGATCGGCTCGCGACCGTACTTCTGGACCTCGATGACCTTCTCCGGGGTCATGTCGAGTTCCTTGGCCAGCTCCTCCGGGGTGGGCTCGCGGCCCAGGTCCTGGAGCATCTGACGCTGCACACGCGCGAGCTTGTTGATGACCTCGACCATGTGCACCGGGATGCGGATGGTGCGGGCCTGGTCGGCCATCGCGCGGGTGATCGCCTGACGGATCCACCAGGTGGCATAGGTGGAGAACTTGTAGCCCTTGGTGTAGTCGAACTTCTCCACCGCACGGATCAGACCGAGGTTGCCCTCCTGGATGAGGTCCAGGAAGAGCATGCCGCGTCCGGTGTAACGCTTGGCCAGGGAGACCACCAGGCGGAGGTTGGCCTCCAGGAGGTGGTTCTTGGCACGGCGCCCGTCCTCGGCGATGATCTCCAGCTCGCGCTTGAGTTTCGGCGCCAGTTTGTCGGAGTTGGCCAGCTTGTCCTCGGCGAACAGACCGGCTTCGATCCGCTTGGCGAGTTCGACCTCCTGCTCGGCGTTGAGCAGGGGCACCTTGCCGATCTGCTTGAGGTAGTCCTTGACCGGGTCGGCGGTGGCACCGGCGGCCGCGACCTGCTGGGCGGGCGCGTCGTCCTCGTCCTCGTCGGAGAGGACGAAACCAGCGGCCTCCGGCTCGTCCGTCGCCTTGGTCTCCTCGGCGGTCTCTTCGTCGGTCGCCTCGGCGTCGTCCTTCTTGGCCGCGGTCTTCTTGGCGGCCGTCTTCTTCACCGCCGTCTTCTTGGCGGCCGTCTTCTTCGCGGTGGTCTTCTTGGCAGCCGCCTTCTTGACGGGCGCCTCCTCCTCGGCAGCGTCGGGGGCGGCCGGCGTGGCGGTGGCGCTGGTCTTCCGGGTGGTCGTCGCCTTCGCCGCGACCGTCCTGGTCGCGGTGCGCTTGGCGGGACTCTTCGCTGCAACGCTCTTCCGGGTGCGCTTGGGCTCCGCGGCACTGACCATCAGCGTCACACCCTCTTCCTCGAGGATCTGGTTGAGGCTGCGCAGTACGTTCTTCCACTGAGTGGCCGGAATCTGGTCAGCTTCGAAGGCCCGACGCACGTCATCGCCGGCGATCTGCCCCTCAGCCTTTCCCTGCTCGATGAGCGCCATGACAGAGACGGATTCGGCGATCTCCGGCGGGAGCGTACGGGATGTGCTGGCCGACACGAACAACCTCTCGGGACGTTGAGAAAACGGCTTCCGGCCCCGTCCACGACGGACAGGAGCCGACCGCCGGCTTGGGGATGGGCCGACGATGCGGGCGGGGGCCGGGGAGTTGCACAGCGCCGTGAACGGCGTCCGTATTCCCTCCGCGACTGTCACCTCTTAGGTCATCGCGTTCTTTCCAGGAGCGTTACGCCCAATCCGCGTGGCCCGAGTCACATCCCGTAAGTATCCACAATCGATCAGATTGCGACAAAGACGGTCACTCGGGGGTAGCGGCGGCACTATGCCGGACCTTACGGCCCCTTCATCACTGTAGGACCCCGCGGGATCAAAGGTGATCCCGCGGGGTCCTACAGCGGGCGGCTCACCGGCCGGAGGGTGCCACGGGAGGGGATGGCAGGCCGGGCCGTCCGCGGAACGCGGTCAGCGCTAGCGCGGGCCGGGCACCACTCGCTCGACCTCGGGGTGGACCATCAGCAGCTGACGCATGGCCGCCTCGGCCGCCGCGCCGTCGCCGCCGGCGAGCGCGTCGACGATCCGGCCGTGGTGCGCGAGCGACGCTTCGTTCGGCCGCTCACAGCCCGCGAGCGGCCCGCCCGAGACCTGCAGCGCGGCGGACACGATCCCGGAAAGGTGCTCCAGCATGCGGTTGCCGGCGAGCTGGATCAGCAGTGAATGGAACTCCGAGTCGGCGCGGGCGAAGGTCAGCGCGTCACCCTGCCCCATGGCGTGACCCATGATCTCCACCATGTCGACCAGACGCTGCTGGACCTCCTCGCGCCCGTGCCCGGCGGCGAGCCTGGCGGCCAGCGGCTCGATCGTCCAGCGCAGCTCGCCGAGCTCACGGCGCTGGTCGTCGCGCTGCGGCCCGAAGGCCCTCCACTCGATGATGTCCTGGTCGAGCAGATTCCAGTCGCTGACCGGGCGCACGCGCGTGCCGACATTGGGCCGGGCGCTGACCAGGCCCTTGGCTTCCAGTACACGGAGCGACTCGCGGACGACAGTGCGGGAGACCTCGAAGCGCTGGCCGATCTCCTCGGGAACCAGGGGCCGGTCAGCACCCAGATCGCCCGAAACGATCATCTGACCCAGCTGCTGGACGAGTTGGCCGTGCAGCCCGCGGCCGCGGTTGCTCGCGCCGCGGCGGCCCCCACGGCCCAGCTCGGGATCGGCGTCCCAGGCGGGGGGCCCGACACGGCCACCGACGGGCGCGTCGGCATAGGGGTAGCGGTCGAGTTCGCCCGGACCCGCGAGGCCGGAGTCCGTGGAGCGGGCGGTGGTCATCATGGTGTGCGCAAGGGTACTCACGCATCCTTTGTCGGCGCGGCTCCCAACTCCCTTGAGGAGTTTGGTGAAAAGCACACGAAAGGGTGATCGCTCACCCCGTCGCAATTGACGCCTTATCGGAAAGAAGCGGGCTCCCTCCGGGGAGTTGCAGGCATCGACGGACCGATCGAGGCACCGTCGGTCGTCATCGGGCCCTGTTCCGCAAGGATGTGAGCAGATACGCGCAGAGCAGCACCACGAGGGACAACGTCAGCGCACCACCCACCGGTTGGGCGATCATCCGCACTGCCCCCTCCAGATACCGTTCGCCCCCGAAGGGCCAACGGAGCGGGGACACTTCACGCACCCGCAGGGGCGCCCCGGCCATGGTGCGTGCCGACGGCCCCTCCGCCAGCTTGCTCACGAGGGGCCCGACGAGGAGGGGAACGGCGACGACCGTGGCGAGACCGGCGGCGGTCGACCGGAAGACCCCCGCGGCCAGCACTCCCGCCCAGGCGCACCCGATCACGAGTCCGAGCCAACTCGCAGCGAGCGGCGACCAGTCGGCGGGGACCTCGACGAGCTCCCGCCCGTAAACGAGACGGAGCAGCTCCGCATCGCACCCGACCGTCAGGACGGCCAGCACGAGCGCGGCGACCGAGGCAACGAGGAGTTTGGCGGTCAGCAGCCCCAGCCGCCGGGGCACACTGCCCCGGTTCGCCGCCAGGGTGGGGTGGCGGAACTCGTCGCCGAAGGCCAGCGCCCCGAGCAGCCCCGCCCCGATCGCCGCGGGCGGCAGGGGCAATTCCCTGGGCCATGCGGCCAGCAGGCGCGGCTGCGGGGTGTGTCCGATCCGGGCCAGCAGTACGGCGGTGAGCGCGGACACCACGAGCACGGCCACCCCGACGAGAAACCCGGTCCCGACGCCGGTGGCCCTGCGGATCTCGTAGCGCAGCGGGTGGAGGGGGCGGGGGGCGGGGCGAACGGAAAGGGGCGGCGGCAGCCCGGTCGAGGACCCGGACTCCAGAACCCGGGCCTCCTCTCCGGCGCGGGAGCCGGCGGGCGGGCGGGCGGCGGGCGGGCAGGCGGCGGGCGGACGAGCGGCAGGCGGGCAGGCGGCGGGCCAGGAGTCCGGGGGGCCGTCGGGATGTCCGGCGTCGGAAGTGGTGGCGGAGACCGGCGGTGCGACGGAGGGCGGCGCGGTGAAGGACGACGCGGTGGAAGGCATTCCCTCGTCAGAGGCGGCCGGCCCCTCGGCGCGGGACACACCCGCGCCAGGCCCCATGTCCCCGATCTCATCAGCGAGTTGGTGGACGACGATGCCGTGCCGGAAGGCGGTCTCGCCGACGTCCGCGCAGGTACTGCCGTAGACGGAGATACAGTTGCCGCCGTCCTCGGCCACCTCCACGGAACGCCGGGTGGTACGGGCTTCCTTGGTGAGCAGCGCCGAGAGCCGGGTGGCATGCGGTGTGCGGACGGCGACGCGGGGGCGCAGCCGGGTGCGCGAGAAGTCCGCGGCCGGCTGATCGGCGACGAGCCGGCCCTGGTCGAGGGTGACCACCCGGTCCGCGGCGCGTGCCGCTTCCTTGGGATCGGCCGTTGTGCTCAGGACCGTACCGCCCTGGTCCGCGTAGGCCCGGAGCATGTCGTGCAGCCAGCGGTTCTCGCCGGCGGAGAGCCCGCGTGCGGGTTCGTCGAGCACGAGGGTGTGCGGGTCCGCCAGCAGCGCGCAGGCGATCCCGAGGTGTCGGTCCATGCCCCGCGAAAGCGTACCGAGGCGCTTCTCCCGCAGGCTCACGAGCCCGACGGCTTCGAGGACTTCGTCCCCGCGACGCGCCGGAACTCCCGCCGCGGCACACAGCATGCGGACGTGTCCGCGCACAGTGCGTGCGGGGTGGCCCGGCACCTCACCCAGCAGTACGCCGACTTCGCGGGACGGATGGCCGATGCTGTGCAGCGGGCGACCCCTGAAGTAGGTGACGCCACGGCCCGGTTGAAGTTCGAGCATGAGTCTGAGTGCCGTCGTCTTGCCCGCGCCCGGCGCTCCGAGCAGCATCGTGACGCGACCTGCGTGCGCCTCGAAGGAAACATCGTCGACGGCGGGCGGTAGCTCTTTGCGCGGGTTGCTGGTCAGTCCGATGGCCTGGATCACCCAAAGCAAGATAGCGCGCTATGTCGGATTTTTCGGGCACCGTGAGGCCTGCCGACCGCGGGGAATTCAGCCGCACGGGAGCCGTGTCCGCGGCCCGCACCTGCCCGGAGCCGGGTGCCTCTGCCACCGCCTCCGCTTCACCACCCGCTCCTGCCGCTCAGGCCGGCGTGTTCACACCTCGGGGCGCAGCATCGGCGGATTGAGCAGGGTGGCTCCGCCGGCCCGGAAGAGCTGAGCGGGACGGCCACCCTGCCGGGTGGTCGTCCCGCCCGTCGGCACCAGGAAGCCCGGGGTTCCTGTCACCTTGCGGTGGAAGTTGCGCGGGTCCAAGACCACACCCCACACGGCCTCGTAGACACGGCGCAGCTCTCCGACGGTGAACTCGGGCGGGCAGAAGGCCGTGGCCAGTGACGAGTACTCGATCTTGGAGCGGGCGCGCTCCACCCCGTCCGCCAGGATCTGCGCGTGGTCGAAGGCGAGCGGCGCCACCGGCTCGCCGCCCCTGCCGTAGTCCGCCTGTTGCAGCAGTTCCCCGACCTGGGCCCAGCGCGCGTTGCTGGCGTCGCCGCCCGCCCTGGGTGCGGGCAGGTCGGGGGCGAGGGCGAGGTGCGCGACGCTCACGACCCGCATCCGCGGGTCGCGCTCGGGATCGCCGTAGGTGGCGAGTTGTTCCAGGTGCGCGCCACCGGTCTGGGCGGGGGCCGCGGGGTCGTGCACGCGCAGGCCGGTCTCCTCCGCCAGTTCGCGTGCCGCCGCCTGCGCCAGGTCCTCGTCGGCCCGGACGAATCCGCCGGGAAGCGCCCAGCGTCCCTGAAACGGCGGTTCGCCCCTGCGTACCGCCAGCGCGCACAGGGCATGACGGCGCACGGTCAGCACGACCAGGTCCACGGTGACGGCAAAAGGCGGAAAGGCTGACGGGTCGTAGGGCATGCGGCGATCATAGTCGTCTGCCTGACGATAAACACTCCCCTCGCCGACGGCACCGCCGGCCGATCCGCTTCGGTCCGGTACCGCGACCCACTTCGGTCCGTACCGCTCCCGGCACGGGATCCTGGTGGCCTGCGCATCCCGTGCCACGGAACCGTCGCAGTGCTTGTCCTCCCCTGTTCTCTCCCCTTGGTTTCTTGCTCCTTGGTCTCTTGCCCCTTCCGCCTCCTTGCCCTCGGTCGGGGACGGTCGGCTCATTTGCGGGGCGGGCCTCGGAGAGGGCGGCTCCCGGCCGTCGCCACTCCCTTCACCCGGCCTTCCCGATCACTCCTCCCCGGCGCTGCCCCGGCTCCGGAGCTGCGTACGTCCCCGACGCGAGGCAGCTCGACGATGGCGCGCGACACCCGGTCCCTCGACGCCGGGACGTGTGCCACCCACCGCCGTACGGGGATGCGGAATCCGCACGGTCGGGCGACTGCCGTCCGCCCGCCCCCGATGCGGGGGACCACCACCGGTGCCGGCACCGGGGACATGCTCTCGGCGTCGGCTGCGTGAGGACGTCTGCCGCCCCACCGCAGCCCCGGGCCCGAAGACTGTGGGTTCCCCCGCCACACCGGGCTCCGCGTCACCGGGCTCCGCGTCTCCCGGATCTTCACTGTCCGGATCCTCGCCGCCCGCCCCGCCGACCACACCGGTGGCCGGGCCCTCACTGTCCGCCTTCCCCTGGCCATCGCGTTCCGCGCGCAGACAGCGGCGGATCGATTCCGGGTCGAGGCCCTCGTTGCAGGCCTGGTGCAGCAGGCGGGCGAAGAGATAGTCGGGATCGGCACCCAGAGCCATGGCGAGTGCCTCCCTCGCCTCCAGCTCGTCGCCGGTGGACCAGGCGACCCAGCCGGCGAGCGTCAGGGGGGCCGCGGCGTGTTCGCCGTACGATCCGACGCAGCGACGGGCCAGTGCCCGCCACAGGCGGAGTGCGGGACCTGCTTCCTCGCCCTCCATCCACTCCGCCGCCCGGTCCCGGGTCGTGCGGTCCTGCAGGCCGAGGATCAGCGTGGCGGCCTCGTCGTGCCGGAGCAGTTCGTCGTCCCGCAGGTCCGCAGGGAGCATGCCGGACACGGAGGGGGCCCCGGCCAGCCGGTCCATGACGCACGAAGCCAGTTCCCGTGTCTGCCGGGCGACCTCGTTCCGTCCCGCCGCGTCGAGGATCTTGGGGACCAGTGTCCGGTGGGCGGCGTCCAGGGCTGCTTCCTGTTCGAGGGCGAGGGCGTTCTCCCACGGGAGGAACCTCGCCCGCAGTTCGCGCAGCGTGCCCCGGACCTGAAGTCCGGCGTAGGTCGCGGCGGCGGCCAGCACCGAGGTGCCCGGCAGCCCCATCGGCGTGCCGACCGCTGGGCAGCACCCCTCGTCGTCGCAGCAGTACGACCAGAAACGGCCGCCCGAGAGGCACAGCGCCTCCACCACAGGGACGTCGAGAGCGCCGCATTCCAGGCGCAGCGCGTGAGCGAGCGGGTCCAGCCGCTCCTTGACCTGTCGGCCGGGCTCACCCTCCCCCGGTTCCTGGCAGAGGAAGACGATCATCTGCTCGGGTTTGACGCCTCGGCGCTCGCTTCCCGTGACCAGCCCCTGGGCCAGCTGCCGGGCGGCGGCGGGCCAGTCGTCCCGGTTCGCGGGGATGCCGAGCCTGGCCCGGCCGCCGAACCTGCCCCGTCCGTCCTTGTCGTACAGGGCGACCAGGACGATGCTGTCCTCGGGGTGGTAGCCGAGCAGATAGGGCAGGGCGTCGGCGAGTTCGGCGGGGGTGCGCAGCGTGACCTGCTGTTCGCCGCCGTGGCTGCCGTAGGCGGTGCAGTCGATGTCCTTCGCGCGCCCCGCGTGCGTACCCGCGGCCTTGTGCGTCCTGTGCCCCGGGACCTCGGTGCGGCGGGCGTTGTCGTCGCGTCCCGGAAGGCCGGCGCGCTCGTCCCGCTCCCGACCGGCGATGTCACCGTTGTCGGGGAATCCGTTCGTTTCGTTGCTGTTCGTCATGGCAGGACGATTTCGCGGATCAGGAGATTCCGCTCACCCTGTGGACAACTCTGACCAGGGACACGTCATATACCCCGCCTGACCTGCACTTCCACTTCCATCGCAATGCGATTGCCATATAAGTCCCGCACTCTCGTCGGCCTGCGTCGGCATCCGGCCGCCCACCGTCCTGTTGCGCGGAACGCAGGAGCACACGACGATGCGGATCCCCGGACGACCGTTGACGCCGTCCTCGTCGGGGACGCCGTTGACGCCGTCCTCGTCCGGCTCGTCGGAGACGCCTCGGGAGAAGCCCGGCTGAGTGAGGACCAGCGGCGGGCATTGCCGGTGCCGGTCGCCGGCCACTACCAGGTCCTCGTCGTCCGGCGCACGGGCTGGGACGAGTCCGCAGTCCCCTTCAGGATCGCGTCACTGCTGCGGGCCGGAGACAGCGGCCCCACCGTGATCGCTCCCGTCCACCACCCCACCTGGCGCTGATGCGCAACCAGGTCGAGGCGTGGCCGGGAGCCGGCTCCACGCGGGTCTTCAGGCTGTCACCGCGAGGACCAGCGGGAGGACCTGCTCCGCGCCCGCCCGGCGCAGCAGACGCGCGGCCACTGCGAGGGTCCAGCCGGAATCGGAGTAGTCGTCCACGAGCAGGACCGGGCCGTGTGGAGCGGCCGCCAGAGCACCGGCGAGTTCCTCGGGAACGGCGAAAGCGGCGGACAGCGTGTGCAGCCGTTGAGCCGAGTTGCTCCTGCGGGTCCGGTGCGCCCCACTGTGCCCGGTGTACTCGAGGGCACCGAGGAACGGGAGACGCCCGACGGTGGCCACCCGTTCGGCAAGGGAACCCACGAGCCGGGGCCTGCTCAGAGAAGGCATGGCGACGACTCCTACCGGCCGGACCGACGCGTCCGGGCCCTTGTCCGCCCACCCGCCCGGGGAACGGGCCCAGTCGGCGAGGACCGCCACCGTCGCTTGGAGGACGTCGTCGGGAACCGGACCGTCCGGCGCCTGCTCCGCCAGCAGCGGGCGCAGGCGGTTGCCCCAGCCGATGTCCGAGAGGCGGCCCAGGGCCCGCCCGGGGGAGCATTGCTCCTTCGCCGGAATGCGTCCCTTGAGGTCGATGCCCAGGGCGGGCATTCCTGTGGGCCACATGCGGCGCGGTTCGGCCTCCACCCCCGGACGCTCCAGTTCGCCGGCGGCGCCGGCCAGCGCCTGGGGTGAAACGCCAGGATCCGTCCAGGTTCCCGCGCAGTTGTCGCAGCGGCCGCACGGGGCGGCCTTCTCGTCGTCCAGCTGGCGGCGCAGGAACTCCATCCGGCACTGGGAGGTGCTGACGTAGTCGCGCATGGCCTGCTGCTCGGCGGCACGCTGGCGGGCGACCCAGGCGTAGCGCTCGGCGTCGTAGACCCAGTCGGCACCGGTGGCCGTCCAGCCGCCCTTCACACGCCGCACGGCGCCGTCCACGTCCAGGACCTTCAGCATCATCTCGAGGCGAGTCCGCCGGAGGTCCACCAACGCCTCCAGGGCGGGCACGGACAGCGGCCGCCCCGCGTCGGCGAGGGCTGCGAGGGTCTGGCGGACCTGCGTCTCGGGCGGGAAGGCGACCTCGGCGAAGTAACGCCAGATCGCCTCGTCCTCCTTACCGGGAAGCAGCAGCACATCGGCGTGCTCCACACCGCGGCCCGCACGGCCCACCTGCTGGTAGTACGAGATGGGTGAGGACGGTGAGCCGAGATGGACCACGAAGCCCAGGTCCGGCTTGTCGAAGCCCATCCCGAGGGCGGAGGTCGCCACCAGGGCCTTCACCCGGTTCGCCAGCAGGTCGGCTTCGGCCTGCTGGCGGTCGGCGTTCTCCGTCCGGCCTGTGTACGAGGCCACGGCGAAGCCACGCGCGCGCAGGTAGGCGGTGACCTCCTCGGCGGCCGAGACGGTCAGCGTGTAGATGATTCCGGAGCCCGGCAGGTCGTTCAGGTGCTCGCCGAGCCAGGCCAGACGGTGGGCGGCGTCCGGCAGCCGGACCACGCCGAGCCGCAGACTTTCCCGTTCCAGCGTGCCGCGCAGCACCAGGGCCTCGCCGGCTCCGGTGCCAAGCTGGTCGGCCACGTCCGCCGTGACGCGAGCGTTGGCCGTGGCCGTGGTGGCCAGTACCGGAACTCCCGGGGAGAGCTCCTGCAGCATCGTGCGCAGTCTGCGGTAGTCGGGACGGAAGTCGTGTCCCCAGTCGGAGATGCAGTGGGCCTCGTCGACGACCAGGAGGCCGGTCGTGGCCGCGAGCCTGGGCAGCATCCGTTCGCGGAAGTCGACGGAGTTGAGGCGTTCCGGGCTGACGAGGAGAACGTCGACCTTTCCGTGCTCGACCTCCTCGTGGATGGCATCCCACTCCTCGGGGTTCGCCGAGTTGATCGTGCGTGCCTGGATGCCGGCCCGCGCTGCCGACTCGACCTGGTTGCGCATCAACGCCAGCAGCGGCGAAACGATCACCGTGGGGCCGGAGCCACGCCGGCGGAGCAGCGCGGTGGCAACGAAGTACACCGCCGACTTGCCCCATCCGGTGCGCTGCACCACCAGGGCACGACGATGGTCCACCACCAGGGCCGCCACCGCCTGCCACTGGTCCTCCCGGAGCCGTGCCGTGCCCCCGGGATCACCGACCAGCTCGGCGAGGATGGCGTCGGCTTCGGCACGCAGCTCCAGATCGTTCATGCCCCCATGCAACCGCACGGCTCGGACAGTCGGCCAATCCCGCTCCACAACGAGGTCACGGGCCCCTCGGCCCTGCGGTCCCAAGAGCGACGTCGTGAGCCCTCCGACCGGCTCCCGCTCGGAACGTTTACGCAGGCGGGACACCAGAAAGTCTCGGATGCCGAGGTTCTCGGTCCCGTGGCTGGGACGAAGCACGGCGCAGGTGACCCACGGCGCATGTGACCCACGACGCGTGCGCCCCACCGGCCTCCCGGCGATCGGCATGGACCTCGAGAGGCGCTTCCCGGCCGGGAAGCGGACGGTGCGGGGCCGGATGTGGGGGGCGACTGCCGGACACGGCCGGCACCCGGCCACGTGGCGAGAGCCGTGCCGTCCTCGCTCTCCACTGCCCCGGTCCAGCCTCAGGGGCCGGTACTCGCGGTGCCGACTGCACGGACACCGGCCGGGCCCCCGGCCGCCGCGGCCCGCCTGTTCCGGCGGGCGGAACCCAGGAGGTGCCGCCTCTCCTCCCGGCCGCGTCCAGGGCTGGTGCTCCGCCGGACACCGCCACCCGAGTTCCCGACGCCCACCCCTCCGGACACGGGGCACCGGTGTCCCGTACGAACTGCCGTCACCGGGCGCTTCATGTGTGCCCGTAGGGCACACCGGGCAGGGATATAACTCTCAATCATCTGATACCGGTCGGCTCGCACGATTGCTCGTTGCCGCATCCAGGTTCGACAGGAAGAATTGAGGTCCGCACCCGCACGGCTCGTCCGCCGCTCAGGTTGTGCTCCGTTGCGTGCGCGCTCCCCTGAATCCGTTCCCGCCCGTAGTCCGGGCGTAGCCGAAGGGAGGACCGTGACCTTCGGATTCGTTCCGTCCTCGGCGGCATCGCTGTCGACGCCCGCCGCTTCCGCCACTCGTCTGCTCGAACCCGCGGAGTGGGCCGCCGCGGGAATCCCGCTGCTGCGCAACCCGCGTGAGGTGGTCAGCGGACTGCACGCCCGGCACCGTCCGGGGCCGGCGACCGCGGTCGTCGCCGTGCTCGACCAGGACGAGCGAGTGCGGGCGAGCGCTTCGTTCACCCGCCGCCCGGCCCCGGCGGACGGCTGGATGTTCCGCAACGCGCTGCTGTCCCAGCTGCGCCGGGTCGTCCCGCACGACCTGCGGCGCCGCACGCCGGTCCGTACCGCTGTCCTGCTCTACTGCCGCGACGGCGACGCGCGCTGGACGGAGGAGGACGGTGCGTGGATGTGGGGGCTGCGGGACGCCTGCACGCTGCACGGGCTGCGCTGCGGGGCGTACATCACGCTGACCCGTGACGGCTGGCAGGTGTTCGGCGAGGGGCGCGGTGGGCGTCGGCCCAGCAGCGGCTCCGCGCCGGAGCCGCTCGCCACGGCCGAGGCGCCACCGCGAATACCGCGCACCGGCGGTGTCGCGTCCGACGTCCTGCGCCGCGCGGCAGCGCGCTGAGGGCCGACGGGTCTCCTGGGAACCAGGGGGCTGTCGGCGGCCTCGCACGCTCCTGCGGGCCGCGCGCCCTGCCGCCGCGCCGGCATCACCGCCCGCGCGGTGGAACGGCGGTGTCATGGCGCCCGTACGGACGGGCGCCATGACACCGGATCAGACGCCCTTACTCATCATCGAGTCGAGCCGCTGCGGGTCACCGCAGACGATCAGCAGGGCGGTGGCCTTGCTGCGCGCCACGGCCAGGGCCGACGCGGACACCGACTCGGACCCTCCGTTGACGGCGACCACGACGACGGGGCGCGCTCCGGCACGGGCCGCGACAGCGGCGTCCGCGTAGAAGACGTCGTCGGCGGCGGCGTGCAGGGCCCAGTAGGAGGCCTCACCGAAGGAGAGTTCGTGGGTGACCCACGGGTGCGGCTCGCCGGTGGTGATCACCAGCACGTCGCCCGGGGCGCGGCCCGAGTCCAGCAGCAGGTCCACGGCTTCCTCGGCGGCGTCGAGCGCCCCCTGGACGGTCGCCGGGACCAACTGGACCTGGGTACCGGCCGCAGCGGGAGCGGCCGGCTTCGAAGGGACGGGTTTGGGGGCCGCCGCAGTGGCATCACGCGGCGTACGTTGCGCCGGAGGCGCGGGCCGGACCGGGCCTGGCCGACCGGGGCGCGGCGGAGCCACGGGGCGGGGACCGGGTACGGGGCGGGGGGTCGGCGCGGTACGGCTGTTGGCCGGAGTGGCGCGGGGACCCTGGGCACTCTCGTGAATCTGAGGCTCCTCGGGAATGAGAGGAATGGGCTGATTTTTATCAAACATTGGTACGGCTCGCACCACCGGGTGGCACATGAGTGCGAACGGAACAGTCAGAAATCGAAGCCGAGCTGACCCTCGATCACCGGAACACTTCCATCCGCCCAGCCGCGGACCTTCTTGAGATGCCGCCACTGGGGCAGCGCATCAAGATACGCCCACGACAGCCGGTGGTAGGGGGTGGGTCCCCGGACCTCCAGCGCGGCCCTGTGCACGGGCGACGGGTACCCGGCATTGTCCGCAAAACCGAAGTCTGCATGCTCGGCACCCAGTTCGGCCATCATTTTGTCGCGGTGCACCTTGGCGATCACCGAGGCCGCCGCGACCGCCACGCACGACTGGTCACCCTTGATCACGGTCCGGACCCGCCAGGGCGCCCCGAGATAGTCGTGTTTGCCGTCGAGTATCACCGCGTCGGGCCGGACCGGCAGCCCTTCGAGCGCGCGCACCGCCGCCAGCCGCAGCGCGGCCGTCATCCCCAGTCGGTCGATCTCCTCGTGGGATGCGTGGCCCAGGGCGTACGACGTCACCCAGTCCCTCAGCGTCCGGTCGAGTGCGTCCCGCCGCTTGACGGTGAGGAGCTTGGAGTCGGTGAGACCCTCGGGGGGCCGACGCAGTCCGGTGACCGCCGCGCAGACGGTGACGGGGCCGGCCCAGGCGCCGCGCCCCACCTCGTCGACACCTGCGACGGTCTTCGCCCCGGTCGTGGCGCGGAGGGAGCGCTCGACAGTGTGAGTTGGTGGTTCGTACGGCATAGCGTCCCTTAGCGTACGCCGCCCGGAACGGCCCGCGACACCCAGGCTCCCCGAGCGATGCCGGGGGTCTCGGCAGCCTCGGGCCAGGAGCCTGTCGGCCGCAGCAGCGGAACCACCAGCAGGTCGATCATCTCCTCCACGTCGACGCCCACCCATTCACTTCCGCACATCTTGGACCGGTACATCATCATCGCCGGGACGGCATCGAAGACGTAGCCGTTCGCCGCGTCGACACGTACCTCTCCACACTCGACGCCTCGCTCGATCACCTCTCGGAGCATCTCGATGGCCGGCTCCACGACCCCTTCGAAGATCACGGCATGGAACCGCTCCGCCTACATGGAATCGCATTCGTGAATGACCGAGCGCAGGGCCAGGCCCGGCAGGGAAAACATCGCGTCACGCGCTCTCAGACACAGCACAGGGCATCTCGACGGCCTTCATCCCGGCCGCCGCCGTGGCCGCACTCGCCCGGATCACCGCCTGGCTGGTGATCCGGGTACGCAAGAGCGACCTCGAGTCCCTCGCCGGCCCCGCCGGACCGGGCGTCGGCTGACGAGGGCGCCCCGCAGGCCGGGCGGCCCGGCACCCTCTTCGGCCGGCCCCGGGGGGGGGGGCGGGGGGGGGGCGGGCCCGGGCCGGGCGGGGGGGGGGGGGCGGGGCCCGGGCCGCCCCCCCCCCCCGCGGGGCCCCGCCCCCCCCCCGCGCCGGGGGGGGGGGGGGCGGGGGGCCCCCCGCGGGGGGGGGGCCCGGCCCCCGCGGGGGGCGGCCCGGGGGGGGGGGCCCCGCCCCCCCCGGGCCCGCCCCCCGGGGGCCGCCCCGACCATGATCACGGAGCCGAGCAGTACAGCGAGCAGTGCGGTGAGCTGCACGTCCACGATCACCTCCGGCAGAACAGGGACCCCACAGCCGCCGCCCCTTCCGGGGCACATGTCCCACACGGCTGATGTCTCGACAACGAGCGAACAGTCACGGAGAGTTCCTGCCACGCACGGAGAGTTCCGAAAGCCTCCGTGTCCGCGTCCGTACCGGGACGAACGGCAGCGGACCTCGTCACGCACACTTGACGGTCCGGCCCTGGCACGGCCGGACCGGCCGGAACTACACCGGCATCCAGCTCGGCAGCGCCTCGACCCGCTCGACCCACCCGGCGGGCGGCGTCCCGGCCTTCCCCGCCGCGATCACCCCGCCCACGATGGCACAGGTCGTGTCGACGTCCCCGCCCGCCTGAGCCGTGGTCCAGAAGGCCTGTTCGTAGTCGCCCAGGGCCCGGGCGGCCGACCACAGCGCGAAGGGAACGGTGTCGTGGGCCGTCGTCCGCCGTCCGCATCCCAGGACGGCGGCGACGGTGGCCGTGTCGCCGTAGTCGAGCATGTCCCGGGCCCGTCGCAGCCCCGCACCGACGGCACTTTTCCTGGGCACCAGCGCGACGACCCCGTCGAGCAGTGCTTCGGGGCCGGGCGGACCCCCGGGGGCAGCGACGAGTGCGGCTGCCGCGGCGACGGCCATCGCGCCGACCACGGCCTCGCGGTGCTGGTGGGTGGGGTAGGCCGAGATCTCGGCCTGGTGGGTCGCCTGCTCCGGATCGTCCGCGTACCAGGCGCCCAGGGGCGCGATGCGCATCGCGGCGCCGTTGCCCCAGGAACCCCGGCCGTTGAAGAGGCCTGCGGCGAGTTCGCGCCAGTCACCGCCTTCGCGGACCAGCCGCAGCAGCCGTCCGACCGCGGGCCCGTAGCCCCGGTCTACGTCATGATGCCGGGCGAAGGACCGCGCGAGGGCGTCCTGGTCGATCCGCCGATGGGCGGCGAGGACGGCGACGACCGAGCAGGCCATCTCCGTGTCGTCCGTCCACTGCCAGGGGCCCGGGGGCAGCTCACAGCGCACGAGCAGCGGATAGTTCGCCGGGACGAAGAACTGTGAGCCCAGCGCGTCCCCCACCGACAGTCCGCGCAGGCTGGCCAGGGCGCGGCCCAGGCGCCCTGCGGAGGTGGAGTCAACGGTCGTCATCGCCCTGCCACCCTATCCGGTGATCCCGTACGGTTCCGGCTGCCGCCACTGCTCGAAGGGCCGGTCGAGCGTGTACTTGCCGTCCTCCCCCAGAACGAGCACCCGCATCTCGGCGTTGCCCGGGTTGGACAGGGATTCGAACTCCGCGACGGTCCAGTGGAACCACCGCATGCAGAACAGCCGCATGGCGAGACCGTGCGTCACGATGAGGACGTTCGGCGGGTGGTCGGGGGCGTCGAAGCTCCGGAACAGGCTCTCCAGGAAGCCGTCGACCCGGTCATAGACATCGGCGCCGGACTCGCCCTGGGCGAAACGGTAGAAGAAATGACCGTACGCGTCCCGGTACGCCTTCTGCAGACGGACGTCCTTCAGATCCTGCCAGTTGCCCCAGTCCTGCTCGCGCAGTCTCGGCTCCTCCCGCACGCGTATGAGTTCCGGGTCGAGGCCGAAGGCACTCAGCGTCTGGTGTGTACGGCGATAGGGGGACACGTACACGCTGACGCGCTCCCGGCCGAACAGGTCGCGCAACCGCTTACCCGTTTCTTCCGCCTGCCGCCGGCCCCGCTCGGTCAGGGCCAACGCGTGATCGGGTTCGCGCTCATAAAGGGAGTCATCAACATTGCCCGTTGATTCACCGTGCCGGACAAGGACGATGCGCCGTGGTCGTGCCATGCTGAAACCCTAGAACGGGTGACGGCCGACCGAGCACCCGTACGGCACAGGTCACACACTTCCCGCGGTGCGAGACGGTTCCGTGCGCCGGTACGTCAGACAGTCCAGACCGGCTCCATGTCCACGATGTCCCCCGTGAGCGCCGCGATGTCGGCCTCCGTCTGCGCCCGCAGGGCGAGACGTTCCACGCGTTCGGTGCGGTACTTGCCGTGCTCGGCCGCCGACCACCACATCGACAGCACCAGGAACTCATTGCCGGGTGCTTCACCGAACAGCCCCCGGACCATGCCGGGCGAGCCCGCCATCGCCGGGTTCCAGACCTTCTCGTGCATCAGCACGAAATGCTCCGCCCGCTCCTCGTGGACACGACACAGTGCCACTCTCAGCAGGTCGACGTCGGTGAAGCGCGGTTCGAAGCCGGTCTTCACATCGAAGCGGTGCTCGAACAGCCTGACCTGCGCGTCCTTGAAGGTGCCCGACTGAGTGGAGGCGAGCCGATCGTGGGACCGCGCCATGAAGGAATCGTAGAAGGCGCGGCTCTCCCAGAAGGAGAAGATGTGCGCCACATCCTGCCGCCCTCGGCTCCAGCCCCCGCCCTGTCCACGAAATCCCGGCTCTCCCAGAAGCCCCGCCCACTTTCGCTGTCCCCGTTCGAACCCGCGGCGGTCCACCACGGTGCAGCGAATCCACTTGACCAGCACCGCGCCATCGTAAGGCCGCGGAGCACGGCCCGGTCACTCTCGGCAGGACTGCTTCGCCGCACTCACCCGGCCCGGCATGACAGGATGGACAACCTGCCAGGCCCGCCCGGCAGTTGGACTGAAGGGGCGGGACGGTCGCACGGGGAAGGGGAAGACTGGTGAACGGCGTCAACAAGGGCATCGGCAAGGTCGAGATCGCGCTGAGGTGGGACCCGAGTCCTGCGGGCCAGCCGGCCACCGACCTGGATCTCGTCGCCGCGCCCTACCCGGCAAGTGATCCACACGGCGATCCCTCCTACGTGGTGCACTTCGACAGCCGCTCTCCCGACGGCACGATCATCCTCAACCGGGACAGCAAGGACGGCAAGGGCTTCGGTTTCGACGAGGTCATGACGCTGGAACTGAACCGGCTCGACGCGCGGTACACGCGCGTGGTGGTGGGAGTCGTCATACAGCAGCACCAGGAGCCGCGCACCTTCGCCGACGTGGACCATCCCGGTCTGCGCATCCGCGAGGGATACACCGTCCTGGCCGAGGACGACTTCGGGGGCGTTCCTGGATCCACGGCGGCCACAGTCGCCGAGTTCACCCGGGACGGCACCGGGGCCTGGGACTTCCATCCCGGCGTCCAGGGCTTCCAGGGAGACCCGTCGACCTTCACCCGCACCATGGGGGCCGCCCGCCGCCCGTGAGCCGCCCCCGACGACGGCCCGGCACCTCGGCGGGAAACGGCAGCGGGACGGGAAGAACGAGAAGAGAGGGGCACCGGCCGAAGCCGGTGCCCCTCTCTCATTCCCTCAGCCGATCGCACCGGGCGGACACGCCCGTACGAACGGTGTCACGCGCTGCCTCAGCTGCAGCCGCTGGTCGAGCCGCAGCCCTCGCAGATGTAGCAGGAGCCGGCGCGCTGCATCTTCGTCCCGCAGGAGAAGCAGAGCGGGGCGTCGGCCTGGATGCCCAGCTGCATCTCGACCAGCTCGGCACTGGTGTGGGCCTGCTGCGGGGCGGGCTCGGCCGCCTCGGCCTTCGGCGTGGCGACCGCCTTCAGCTCCTGGGTCCGCGGCGCGGACTGGGCGAGACCCTCGACGTCGAGCTCGTCGTCGGTCGGCTCGTAGGAGCCGGTCTCGAGGTGACGCTGACGCTCGTCGGCGGAGTGGATGCCGAGCGCGGAACGCGTCTCGAAGGGCAGGAAATCCAGCGCCAGACGACGGAAGATGTAGTCGACGATGGACTGCGCCATCCGCACGTCCGGATCGTCCGTCATACCGGCCGGCTCGAAGCGCATGTTGGTGAACTTCGAGACGTACGTCTCCAGCGGGACGCCGTACTGGAGACCGACGGAGACCGCGATGGAGAAGGCGTCCATCATGCCCGCGAGGGTCGAGCCCTGCTTGGACATCTTCAGGAAGACCTCGCCGAGACCGTCGTCCGGGTAGGAATTGGCGGTCATGTAACCTTCGGCGCCGCCGACGGTGAAGGACGTGGTGATGCCGGGACGTCCCTTCGGCAGACGCTTGCGGACCGGGCGGTACTCGACCACCTTCTCGACCGCGGCACGGATCGTGTCCTCGGTCCTCTCGGTGATCTCGGCCTTCTCCTTCTCCTTGGTCTTGGCGGAGAGGGGCTGGCCGACCTTGCAGTTGTCGCGGTAGATGGCGAGCGCCTTGACGCCCATCCTCCAGGCCTCGAAGTAGACCTCCTCGACGTCCTCGACGGTCGCCGACTCCGGCAGGTTGACCGTCTTGGAGAGGGCGCCGGAGATCCACGGCTGGATCGCGGCCATCATGCGGACGTGGCCCATCGCGGAGATGGAGCGCTCGCCCATGGCGCAGTCGAAGACCTCGTAGTGCTCGTGCTTGAGGCCGGGGGCGTCGATCACATTGCCGTGCTCGGCGATGTGGGCGACGACCGCCTCGATCTGCTCCTCCTGGTAGCCCAGGCGGCGCAGGGCCTGCGGGACGGTGCCGTTGACGATCTGCATCGAGCCGCCGCCGACCAGCTTCTTGAACTTGACCAGGGCGAGGTCGGGCTCGAGGCCGGTGGTGTCGCAGGACATCGCGAGACCGATGGTGCCGGTCGGGGCGATGACGGACGCCTGGGAGTTACGGAAACCGTTCTTCTCGCCAAGGCTCAGCACGTCCTGCCAGGCCTCGGTGGCGGCCGCCCAGATCGGTGTGTCCAGGTCGTCCACGTGGACGGCCTTGGCGTTCTCGTCGAAGTGCTGCTTCATGACCCGCAGGTGCGGCTTCGCGTTGCGGGCGTAGCCGTCGTACGGGCCGACGATCGCGGCCAGTTCGGCGGAGCGCTTGTACGACGTGCCGGTCATCAGGGAGGTGATGGCGCCGGCCAGGGCACGGCCGCCGTCGGAGTCGTAGGCGTGGCCGGTCGCCATCAGCAGGGCGCCGAGGTTGGCGTAGCCGATGCCGAGCTGACGGAAGGCGCGGGTGTTCTCGCCGATCTTCTGGGTCGGGAAGTCCGCGAAGCAGATGGAGATGTCCATCGCGGTGATGACCAGCTCGACGACCTTCGAGAAGCGCTCGACGTCGAAGGACTGGTGGCCCTTGCTGTCGTCCTCGAGGAACTTCATCAGGTTCAGCGACGCGAGGTTGCAGGACGTGTTGTCCAGGTGCATGTACTCGCTGCAGGGGTTCGAGCCGTTGATGCGGCCGGACTCCGGGCAGGTGTGCCAGTTGTTGATGGTGTCGTCGTACTGGATGCCCGGGTCGGCGCAGGCCCAGGCGGCCTCGGCCATCTTACGGAAGAGCGCCTTGGCTTCGACCTCCTCGATGACCTCGCCGGTCATGCGGGACGTCAGGCCGAACTTGCCGCCGTCCTGGACTGCCTTCATGAACGTGTCGTTCACTCGGACCGAGTTGTTGGCGTTCTGGTACTGGACGGACGTGATGTCGTCGCCGCCCAGGTCCATGTCGAAGCCCGCGTCGCGCAGGGCGCGGATCTTCTCCTCCTCCTTGACCTTGGTCTGGATGAAGTCCTCGATGTCGGGGTGGTCGACGTCGAGGATGACCATCTTGGCGGCGCGTCGGGTGGCGCCACCCGACTTGATCGTGCCGGCGGAGGCGTCGGCGCCGCGCATGAAGGAGACCGGGCCGGAGGCGTTGCCGCCGGAGGACAGCAGTTCCTTGGAGGAGCGGATGCGGGAGAGGTTCAGGCCGGCGCCGGAGCCGCCCTTGAAGATCATGCCCTCTTCCTTGTACCAGTCGAGGATCGACTCCATGGAGTCGTCGACGGACAGGATGAAGCAGGCGGAGACCTGCTGCGGCTGGGGCGTTCCGACGTTGAACCAGACGGGGCTGTTGAAGCTGAAGATCTGGTGCAGGAGGGCGTAGGCCAGCTCGTGCTCGAAGATCTCGGCGTCGGCGGGGGAGGCGAAGTACTTGTGGTCCTCGCCGGCCTTCCGGTACGTCTTCACGATGCGGTCGATCAGCTGCTTGAGGCTGGTCTCGCGCTGCGGGGTGCCCACGGCACCCCGGAAGTACTTGCTGGTGACGATGTTGACCGCGTTCACCGACCAGAAGTCGGGGAACTCGACGCCACGCTGCTCGAAGTTGACCGAGCCGTCGCGCCAGTTGGTCATGACGACGTCACGACGCTCCCAGACCACCTCGTCGTAGGGATGGACTCCGGGAGAGGTGTGGATGCGCTCGACTCGCAGCCCCTTGCCGGCCTTGCCGCCGCCCTTGGCCCGGGAACTCCGTGTCGGACCGCTCGCCGTCTCTGTCATGCCGCCTCCCTGGTACGGGCAAAACGCCCTGAAGTGCCCCGGTGTTCCCGTGGCACGGTGTTTGTCTGATGCTGCGGGCGCCCACTCGCATCGCCCGCAACAGGTCTTCTCATCGCCGCGGCCCGGCCGCCCCCGGCCGCAGGACCGGGCAGGGCCCGCCGGTCAGCCGGTGGGCCGGGTGGGCTCCGGGACCTGGACGGTCCCGTCGGGCCCGCTGCCGCCTTCCCGGCCCCCTGCGACAGCTCCCTCACGGTCTCCGTCGTCCGAGGCGGGGTGCTCCACCTGCCTGAGTTCCGTGACCGCGGCCTCGAAGTCCTCGAGCGACTCGAACGCCCGGTAGACGGACGCGAACCGCAGATAGGCGACGAGGTCGAGTTCCTGCAGTGGGCCGAGGATGGCCAGCCCCACATCGTGGGTGGTCAGTTCGGCGCTCCCGGTGGCCCGCACCGCTTCCTCGACGCGCTGGCCGAGCTGCGCGAGCGCGTCCTCGGTGACCGGCCGTCCCTGGCACGCCTTGCGCACACCGTTGATGACCTTGGTGCGGCTGAACGGCTCGGTGACGCCGGAGCGCTTGACCACCATGAGCGAGCACGTCTCCACGGTCGTGAAACGACGGGAGCAGTCAGGGCACTGGCGGCGCCTGCGGATCGACGTGCCGTCGTCGGTCGTACGACTGTCGACGACACGGCTGTCGGGGTGCCTGCAGAAGGGGCAGTGCATGAAATCCCAACCCTTCCTCGCAGCAGACACCATGACCCCAAGGGGCCTGTTCGGCCCCGTGAAGCTGCTCCAGCATAAGCGATCTCCGAGGGCCTCAGGACCGCGGGACCACAACTTCTGGGTAGCTGGTGCAATCCAACCACTAGATGTGGTGATTGGCTCATTCATACACTCCAGCACGCGTGTCGCCCGAATCGGGACCGAAGGCTCCCGCCCGGCCCTCTTCAGCATGCGCTCACGCAACGCGACAGTACGGGTTCACAGGGTCCCGCGTGCACCCCGAAGAGCTCACGCCAAACCCCCCGCGAGACGGTGCGGGGAACCTCGCGCGGGGCCGGCAGCCACCGGTCCCGCAGGCCCCGAACAGGCCGGGTCCGGACAGGCCGGGTCCGGACAGGCCGGGTCCGCCGCGCGGAGGAGGGGTGCCGGCCACGTATGGGGAGGTGTCGTGCACGCCGGAAGGGGCGACGTGCGACTCCCGGAGAGCCCCGAGGAGAGCCGGGCCGTCCCCCGCATCGCGTGGCGGCGAATGACAGACTGACCCACGGCCGGAAGGCCGCCGCCCCGGCGGCGAAGAATACGGAAATGGGCACCTTTGCCCGATGGGGAGAATTGCGGCCAATACACCTCTCCGCGCAATCACAGAAGGCAATTCGCGTTTTTTCACTCGAACGTGTGTTTGGCGCAACCTTTCGAAAGCTACTACCGTTGTCTTGCAGGGAGACCATCGAGAGGGGCCGACGTGACCACCACCGCAGACAGCGCCAGCATCACTGCCCAGGACCGCTCCCAGGACCGGCTCGAGCCGGCGCATGCGATGAGCGAAGCCACGCATCCCGAGGGCCAAAAGCGTTCCTTGCCGGGCCGACCTCCCGGCATCCGGGCGGACAGCTCGGGACTCACCGACCGCCAGCGTCGGGTGATCGAAGTCATCAGGGATTCGGTGCAGCGACGCGGGTACCCGCCGTCGATGCGCGAGATCGGCCAGGCGGTCGGCCTCTCCAGCACCTCCTCGGTGGCGCACCAGCTGATGGCACTGGAGCGCAAGGGCTTCCTGCGCCGCGACCCGCACCGCCCCCGCGCGTACGAGGTGCGCGGCTCCGACCAGGCCGCCTCCGCGCAGCCCACGGACACCGCGGGCAAGCCGGCCGCGTCGTACGTGCCGCTGGTCGGCCGGATCGCCGCCGGCGGCCCCATCCTCGCCGAGGAGTCGGTCGAGGATGTCTTCCCCCTCCCCCGTCAGCTCGTCGGTGACGGTGAGCTGTTCGTTCTGAAGGTCGTCGGCGACTCCATGATCGAGGCCGCGATCTGTGACGGTGACTGGGTCACGGTCCGGCGCCAGCCCGTCGCCGAGAACGGCGACATCGTCGCCGCGATGCTCGACGGCGAAGCCACCGTCAAGCGCTTCAAGCGCGAGGACGGCCATATCTGGCTCCTCCCGCACAACGCGGCCTACGAGCCGATCCCCGGCGACGACGCGACCATTCTGGGCAAGGTGGTGGCCGTTCTGCGCCGCGTCTGAGCCCACCGCGGGGGCCGGCCGCTCCCCGCCCCTGGTCCGGGCCTCGGAACCCTTGCGCCGGTTCCGGGGCCCTGTGCTGTCCCCGTCCTGTGCCGTCGGGTCACGGCCCGGCACGACCCTTCATGGCCCGTGCCGGGCCCCGGCGTGCGCTCCGCCCGCGTCGGGGCGTGCCCTGCTCCCCGGCCTCAGTCCGCTTCGCCCTCGGCCTGCCTGGCTGCCGCGTCGATCGTGGCCAGGGACTTCCTCACCTGGTTCCGGTCCGTGGTGAACCAGAAGTCGGGCAGCGAGGCCTTCAGATAGCTGCCGTAGCGCGCCGTCGCCAGTCGTTGGTCCAGGACGGCGACCACGCCGCGGTCACCCGTGGCCCGGACGAGCCGGCCGGCGCCCTGCGCCATGAGCAGCGCGGCGTGGGTGGCGGCGACCGCCATGAAGCCGTTCCCTCCCGCGTCCTCCACAGCCTTCTGGCGGGCGCTCATCAACGGGTCGTCCGGGCGTGGGAACGGGATCTTGTCCATGACGACCAGCTGGCAGCTGGAGCCGGGGACGTCGACGCCCTGCCAGAGCGACAGGGTGCCGAAAAGGCAGGTCTTCGGGTCGGCGGCGAAGTTCTTGATCAGCTCGCCGAGGGTCTCCTCGCCCTGGAGGAGGATCGGGAACTCCGGGATGCGGGAACGCAGTTCCTCGGCAGCGAGCTGAGCGGCCCGCATCGAGGAGAACAGGCCGAGGGTGCGGCCGCCCGCGGCCTGGATCAGCTCGGTGAGTTCGTCGAGCATGTCCGCGCGGTCACCGTCGCGGGCCGGACGCGCCAGATGCTTGGCGACGTAGAGGATCCCCTGCCTGGGGTAGTCGAACGGAGAGCCCACGTCGACACCCTTCCACTGCGGAAGATCGTCCCCCTCGGTGCCCTCGGGGCCGAGGCCCAGGGAGGCACCCACGCCGTTGAAGTCGCCGCCCAGCTTCAGGGTCGCGGAGGTCAGGACCACCGAGCGGTCGGAGAAGAGCTTCTCCCGCAGGAGGCCCGAGACCGACATGGGGGCGACGCGCAGCGAGGCGCCGCTGTGCCGGTATGCGGCTCCGGCGCGGGGCTCGTGACGCTCGTACCAGACGACATCCCATTCGGAGCCGTTGGTGATGCGCTCCGCCACGTCGTGCACGCTCTCCACCGAGGCCAGCGCCTGTTTGCGGACCGCGTCCTCGTCCTGGACGGACTTGTCGCGGGTGCTCCCGATGGCGGAGATGACGGTCCGGCAGGCGTCGCGCAGCGCCATCAGCGCGTACCCGAGGTCCTCCGGGATCTCCTCGAGACGGCCCGGAAGGGCCAGCTCCATCAGGCGTTCGAAGCCTTCGGCCGCGGTCTGCAGCTGGTCGGCCGCCTTCTCGTCGGCGAGCTTCGCGGCACGGCGCACCGCGCGGTTGACCTGGCCGGGAGTGAGCTCCCCCGTGGCGACTCCGGTGACCCGGGAGACCAGTTCGTGGGCTTCGTCCACGATCAGCACCTCGTGCTGCGGCAGCACCGGGGCGCCCTCGATCGCGTCGATCGCCAGGAGCGCGTGGTTGGTGACGACGACCTCGGCGAGCTTGGCGCGCTCGCGGGCCATCTCCGCGAAGCACTCCGCGCCGTAGGCACACTTCGTGGCGCCCAGGCACTCCCGCGACGACACCGACACCTGGGACCAGGCCCGGTCGGAGACACCCGGGGTGAGGTTGTCCCGGTCGCCGGTTTCCGTCTCGTCCGCCCAGTCGCGCAGGCGCAACAGGTCCTGCCCCAGCTTGCTGGTGGGGGCGGCCGCCTCGAACTGGTCGAAGAGGCCCTCCTCCTCGTCCTGCGGTACGCCTTCGTGAAGCCGGTGCAGACAGACGTAGTTCGACCGGCCCTTGAGCATGGCGTACTCCGGGCGGCGGCGCAGCAGCGGATGCAGCGCCTCCACCGTGCGCGGAAGGTCGCGCTCGACGAGCTGGCGCTGCAGGGCCAGCGTGGCCGTCGCCACGACGACTCTCTCCCCCTGAGCGAGCGCGGGCACCAGATAGCCGAGCGACTTTCCGGTGCCGGTGCCGGCCTGGACCAGCAGATGAGAGGTGTCGTCGATCGCTTCGGCGACGGCTTCGGCCATGGTCACCTGGCCGGGGCGCTCCGTGCCGCCGACGGCGGTGACGGCAGCGTGCAGGAGTTCAGGAAGTGAGGGCTTCGTCATAGCGCGACCACCCTACGGCCCGGCACCGACAATCGTGCGCCGGCCTCGAGAGCCGAGAGCGCGACGGAGGGCCCGGGGGCCTGCTGACCACGCCCTGTGGATCAGTCGGCCCGGTGGGCTCCGCCCACGGCACCCGGCGGCTGGGCACAGGGTGCCGTGGCTCGACGCGAGGTTCCCTGTGCCTCAGCGCAAGGTGCGCACGAACACATCTCCGATCAGATTCGTGTCGTCGGGCACCAGGTCCGGGTAGTAGGAGTCGAAGACGGCGGTCGACTCGTCCGCGCTCAGCGCCGCTCCGCCCACGGTGACGGGCTCGCCGTCCTGTCCCGGTGCCAGCGGTTCCTCGTGGCCGGTGCGCAGATCGCGCAGGATCAGCCCCGTCGTCCTGCGGTTCGCGTCCGCCGTGTTCAGAAGCAGTTTCGAGCCGTTCACCGACAAGTCCGAGACCAGGGTGAGATCCGTGGGGGTGCGGCCGTCGTGGCGCCGGAGCGTGCCGGTGCGCAGATCGCGGACGAAGGCGTTCCAGCCGTCGTTCGTATCGGCCTCCGGAACCAGGTCGGTCGCCTGCGAGTTGAAGCCGACCCGGGTGCCGTCGGCGCTGAGGACCGGAGCGATCGCCGACCGGTCGGCGGGGGCACCGTCGTACGAGGCATCGGCCTGCACGGTCGTGCCCCTCCCGCAAAGAGGGCCAAGGCGACGAGTGGCCGCTCCCGGGTGAAAGATTCCTCGACGGGCCAACCGCGCGAAGGCGTCACATCCTTGCACTTCTTGAGAATGTCCAGGTCAGAAAGCTCGTAGCGAAACCGTTGCCGTTCCGTCGGTTGCCCCTCACAGCGAGCGCATAGTGTGTGGTGCCGTTCCCGGTGGTCGTGCGAGAGGTCCGGACTCCGTTCGAGTCCAGGACGCGAGCACGGCCGAAGCACCAAGTTCGTCCACATCAGGGGGAGTCAGATCATGCGATCCATACGGCCGTCGTCCACCACTCGCCGAGGCGGAAGGGCGCGCCGCGGAACCTCCCCCGTGCTGACCGCCGTCGCGCTCGCCTCGGCACTCGCGCTCACCGTCACCGCCTGCGGTGCGGGGGACGACACGGCGGGCGCCGAAGCCTCCGCGACCGCCGCGGCCGGGGACGGCAAGATCCGGATCCCGAGTGACATCGCGGACCGGCTCAAGGAGCACGGGATCGACATCGACAAGTGGCGGAACGGCGACTGGAAGAACTGGGACAAGGACGACTGGCTGCGCGAGGCCAACGACTACATCAACCCGATCATCGAGGGCCTGTGGGATCCGGACCGCATGCGGGAGGCCGAGCAGCCGGACCCGGAGGTCGACGAGAGCGACCTCTCCGGTGACCAGGGCGTGACGGACCCGACGCCGGAGCCGGTGCAGGCGCAGGCCGTACCGCCGTCGTACCACGACAACGCTCCCACGGCGGGCAAGGTGCTCTTCGACTCCCCCGAGGGCACGATGGTGTGCTCCGCGACCGTGGTGCAGGACCCCGCCAACCCGGGCAAGTCCAACATGGTGTGGACGGCCGGACACTGCGTGCACGCCGGTAAGAAGGGCGGCTGGTACCGCAACATCGTCTTCGTTCCGTCGTACAACGACGCGGGCAGGCCGACCGGCGAACTCGAGGGCGCCGCCCAGGACGAGGTCGCTCCGTACGGCGTCTGGTGGGGCGACTGGGCTCAGACCTCCGACCAGTGGATCGAGCAGGGCGGTGCGACCGGCGGTGACGGCGCCTCGTACGACTACGCCGTCATCCATGTGACGCCGGAGAAGGGCGGCGACGGCAAGTCGCTGGAGGAGACGGTCGGTTCGGCGCTGCCGGTGGACTTCAAGGCTCCCGCCGTGCCGGACGTGGAGAGCGTGACCGCGACCGGCTACCCGGCCGGCACGCCGTACGACGGCCAGAAGCTGTTCAGCTGCGAGGACCGGCCGGGCCGGCTCTCGCTCAGCTCCTCCGACCCGACGATGTACCGCATCGGGTGCAGCATGACCGCCGGTTCGTCCGGTGGCGGCTGGGTCGCGGAGGGCTCCGACGGCAAGCCGGCGCTGGTGTCCAACACCTCCATCGGCCCGGTGACGTCGGGCTGGCTCGCCGGTCCGCGGCTGGGCGACGAGGCCAAGGGCGTGTACGACGCGGTCAGCGACAAGTTCGCCGGCCAGTGACCGTCTGCCGCTTCGGCTGCGGCGGTTCCGTTCCCACGGGCCCTGCCGCCCGGGCGGGGAGGGAATCGCGGTAACGGCACGGGCGGCGGCACCGGCGGCACGTATCCGCCGGTGCCGCCCGTGCGGCGTCCGCGCCCAGCAGCAGGACATTCATTCGTAGCACCGGGGGGTCATCGCACCATGCGCTCCATCCGTACGTCCGCTCCACGCCGGCGGGGTCGTCGCAGAGCCCTCGCCGCCACCGGGCTCGTCGCCGCCCTGGCGCTCACCGCGACCGCGTGCGGCGGTTCCACCGACGACAAGGCCGACCCGGAGAAGCCCGGTTCCGGCACCTCGCGGGCCGCGGACGGCGAGGCCCGGGTCCCGGCCGACATCGCGGACAGGCTCGAGGAACACGGGATCGACGTCGACAAGTGGAAGGCCGGCGGCTGGCAGGACTGGGACAAGGACAAGTGGCTCAGTGAGGCCGAGGACTACGTCAACCCGGTGATCGAGGGCCTGTGGAAGCCGGAGCGGATGCGTTCCGCCGAAGAGGCCGACAAGACCCTCTCGACCAAGGACGCGGCCGCCGCCCGGGGCGTCAGCGACCCGGAGCCGGGACCGGTTGAAGCGCAGGCCGAGCAGACGCCGTACCACGCCAACGCGGCTCCGGTCGGCAAGGTCTTCTTCGACTCCCCCGAGGGCACGAGCGTCTGCTCCGGCACGGTCGTCAAGGACGTGAACCACCCGGGCAGGTCCAACCTCGTCTGGACCGCCGGTCACTGCGTGCACGCGGGCGGCGACGGCGGCTGGTACCGCAACATCGTCTTCGTCCCCGCGTACAACGACCTGGGCAGGTCCGAGGCGGAGCTGAACAGCACGAACGACGCCTCGGAGATCGCCCCGTACGGCAACTGGTGGGCGGACTGGGCCTCGACCTCCACCGGCTGGATCGAGGGCGGCGCGCAGACCGGCGGCGCCGGAGCGCCGTACGACTACGCCGTCCTGCATGTGAAGCCGGAGCAGGGGGACAAGTCCCTGGAGGAGACGGTCGGCACCGCCCTGGACGTGGACTTCTCGGCCCCGTCCGCGGACGGGGCGGGCCGGATGGGCGCCTGGGGATATCCGGCGGCGCCGCCCTACAACGGACTGCGGATGTTCAAGTGCCTGGACACTCCGGGCCGGTTCTCGCTCGCCTCTGATCTGCCCACGATGCACCGCATCGGCTGCACCATGACCGGTGGTTCGTCCGGTGGCGGCTGGTTCCGGGTGGTGAACGGCGAGACCGTGCTGGTGTCGAACACCTCGATCGGCCCGACCGACAACACCTGGCTCGCGGGCCCGCAGCTGGGCCGGGACGCCGAGGCGCTGTACCAGAACTTGACATCCTCCCCCTCCTGAAGGAGGGGGATTCCTACGGCTCGCGCCGTGGGGTTTTCTGCTTCGTCGCCGACTGCCCGCCCGGAGAACTCCGT